>JAHWJJ010000229.1 GCA_019348475.1 Gemmatimonadota bacterium
CCGGCCCAGTCCCCACACCCCCACCAAGGGGCAGTGGGGGGGGTGGGCGCGGGAGGAGGGCTGTGGGGGGGGCGGGGGGCCCGCGGGGCCCCGCCGGGGGGCCCCCGCCCCCCGGGGCCTGGCCGGGGGGCGGGGCAGCAGTCCACCCCCCTTGGGGCCTGCGTGAGCGAGCCGAGACGGGGCTTGTGGCAGTTTCAGCAGCGGGCTTTAGCCCGCGGCGCCCGCGGCGGAAACCCGCGTCGCCGGCGGCGGGGGCGCGCGGCGGCGTTCCCGCGGCGGCCTTTCCCGGGGCGCGTTGCCCGCGGCGGGATTCCCGCGCCGGCATGCGCGGGTGACCTATTTCGCCGCCCCCGCCCCCGCCCCCGCCTCCGGGCTCCCCGCGGAGATCGCCTTGAGCGCGGCGCTGGTCTGCGCGGCCTGGGCGGCCATGTTGTGGAAGAGGAAGCCCTGCGTAAAGTGCACCCCAAGGCGCTTGACCGTCTCCCACTCCTCCTCGCGCTCCACCCCCTCCGCGATCACCTTGATGTCGTGGTCGTTGGCGAACTGCACCATCGTCTCCACCAGGTTCTGCTTCATGAAGTTGGCGTCGATGCCGCTGATGAGCGAGATGTCGAGCTTGATGAAGTCCGGCTCCAGGTTGGCGATGCTCCCCAGCCCCGCGTACCCGCTCCCCGCGTCGTCCACCGCGAAGCGAAAGCCGCGGTCGCGGAACTCCTTGAGGTATCCCTGGAAGGTGGGATAGTCGGTGATGGCCGTGCGCTCCGTGATCTCCAGCACAATGCGCCCGGGCTCGTCCACCCCCAGGTCGTCCAGGTCCAGGTACCGAAAGGTGGGGTCGCGAAAGTCGTGCGGGTCGATGTTGATGAACAGCAGGTGCTCGGGATCCAGCTGCTCCTGCATCCCCTCGATCGCCTTGCGCCGGCACAGGCGCGACAGCTCCCAGATCAGGTTGGCCTCTTCCGCCACGCCGAACATCACCTCGGGCGAGCGCAGCGCCCGGTGCACCCCGCGCGCCAGCGCCTCGTAGCCGAACACCTGGCGCGTTTCCGTCACCACGATCGGGTGGTAGACGATGTAGACGGCGCCCTCGCGCAGCGTTTCCTTAAGGTCGGCCACCTTGCGCGCCCGCTCCCGGCTTTCCACGCTGCGCGCCGCCTGGGCCGCCTCGCGGATGCCGCGGTAGATGATGCGCTCGGTGCGGATCTTGGGGTTGCGGAAGAGCGTGACCGAGCCCACGTAGATCTCGAACAGCCCCGCGATGTCTTCGCCGTGCTCCGTCTCCAGCCGCGCGCGCACGTCGGCCTCCAGCACGGTGGCCATCTCGTTGATGCGCTGCTCCGTATCCTGCGGCTCCAGGTCCGCGAAGAAGATGAAGTCGTCGTCGCCCGTGTGCGACACCATCATCGCGCTCTCGCCGTCGTAGCGGGAGTAGAAGTCGCGCACGGCGTTGGCGGTGGTCTGCAGCACCGCGTCCAGCTTTTCCCAGCCGTAGATCTCTTCCAGCTTGCTGTAGCGCACGAACTCGATGTACAGCAGCGTCAGCTGCCCCCGCTCGTCCAGCATGTCGCGCCCCCGCTCGATCATCATCGGCAGGGTCGGAAAGCCGGTAAAGCGGTCGTACAGCAGCTCTTCGTAGCGCAGGTGGTCGGCGGCCTCCTGGGCGGCGCGGGGGGGGATGGTGCGGGCCAGGCGCTCGCAGGCGCCCTCCACGCGCGCCGCGATCTCCATCTCGCTCGCCGCGGCCAGCACCCACTCCTCGGCGCCCTCGCGAACGGCCTGCCGCGCCTGGTCCTGGTCGCGGCACACCACCACCAGGGCGATGCCGCGCGTTCCCGCCTCGTCGCGGGTGCGGTCCAGCAGGCCGCGGCGCATCTCCAGCAGCGCCACGTCGGGATGGGTGCGCAGCAGGGAGAAGAACTGGTCGTCGTTCGCGGCGCTCCCCCCGCCGGCGGGCTGCACCAGGGTGAGCTCGGCGCCGGTGCGCGCGGCGGCGGCCTCCAGCCGGTCGCGGAACCCCTCGTCCGCGGCGTATCCGACGATCCTCACGCCTGGCTGCCCCGCGCGGCAAGGTTGCGGCTTACCTTTTCCATCAGCTCCTTGAAGTCCACGGGCTTCACGACGTAATCGTCCGCGCGGGAGCGCAGCCCCTCCATCTTGTCCTCGAAGCCGCCCTTGGCCGTCACCATCACCACCTTGGTGTCGCCCAGCTGCGGGTGCTGCTTGATCACGCGGCACACCTCCCAGCCGTCCATCCCGGGCATCATCACGTCCAGCAGCACCAGGTCCGGACGCACGTCCTCCATCCGCGCCAGGGCAGTGCGGCCGTCGCGGGCCTCGGCGACTACGAAGCCGCGCGACTCCAGGAACGCGCGCAGGATCTCGACGTTGTCGCTGTTGTCGTCCACCACCAGGATGGTGGTCTTGCCGTTCTCGCCGTCCACGGCCGCTCCCCTTCCGTTCGTGCTCCCGTGCAACCCGCAGGACGGTGAGTGCGCGGCAAAAAACAGGCCGTGTTCGGGCAAATGGTTGGGGGACGTAAGGTTACGCGGCGTGTTCTCCGCTTTTTCCATTCCCCCGCCGCCCGGGCAATCGATTCTGGCCGTTCCGAAGGAGCGGCCCCGAACCCGGGTGACGGCAGATCGCCGGGACTGAGGAGCTACTCGCCCGATCGGGTGGCCTCCGCACGTTTTGGTCGCAGCATCCCGATGCCCTTTGCTGGATCGGGTATCATACCAGATCTCAACAAAGCCCTCGGACGAACTTCGACTGCTCGCCGAGTTCGTGTTTTCGGCACTGTCTCCGGACTCCGGTCAACAAGCCCGCTTATCGCCCTCTGTTGTCAAGCGTCCAGCCGGGGGCGGCCTTTTACAGATCGCAATCGGGTGGATGATGTGCCCCGGGCGCGCTCCCGCCGCACCACCTCGATCCCTGCCCATCCAAAAATGCGGATCCCGTCCCCTCGCCGGGAGCATCCTCTTTCCCAAGGGACGCCGGCATCCTGCCGTCCCCTCCGGTCCGCCTCCGGCCGTCGCACCCGCATCCATCCAGCGCTGCCCGCCTTCCGACGCGTTTGTATCGCCGCCGCTCAGGCAGGCGCGGATCCCAGGGCGATCGGCCGCCATCCGGCATCGACGGCCGTCACCGGAACCGCGGTGGCTCGGTCCGCCCCTTGCTCCATCCCGAATGCGACACGGGCGCGCAAAAGGAGGCGGGGGGATGATCCGGTACGGGCCGGCGGGGTTCCAGTACAAGGATTGGGAGGGGGTGGTGTATCCCGCGCCCAAACCCAGGAAGTTCGATCCGCTCGCCTACCTGGCGGGCTACTTCGACACCATCGAGATCAACTCCACCTTCTACGGCCCGGCGACGCCCACGACGGTCGCGAGCTGGCTGCGGCGCACGGAGCACAACCCGCACTTTCGCTTCGCAATGAAGCTGTACCAGCGGTTCACGCACCAGCGCAAGACGGCGTGGACGGCGGCGGAGGTGGACGAGGTGCGGGCGGGGTTCGATCCCATGCTGGAGAGCGGCAAGCTCGGCGCGGTGCTGCTGCAGTTCCCCTGGAGCTTTCAGCGTACCGAGCAGAACCGCGAATGGCTGGACGACGTGACGAAGACCTTCGGGCACTATCCCCTGGTGCTGGAGGTGCGCCACGCGACGTGGAACGAGCCGGAGTTCTTCGACGCGCTGGTGGAGCGGGGGATCGGGTTCGTGAACATCGACCAACCGCTGTTCAAGAACAGCATCAAGCCCAGCGCGCACGCCACCTCGCCCGTGGGCTACGTGCGCGTGCACGGCCGCAACTACAAGGACTGGTTCCGCGAAAAGGCCGGCCGCGACGAGCGCTACGACTACCTGTACTCCCCCGCGGAGCTGCAGCCCTGGGCCGAGCGCACGCAGGAGATCGCCGCCGAGCCGCCCACCGAGGACGTGTTCGTGGTCACCAACAACCACTTCCGCGGCAAGGCGGTGGCAAACGCGCTGATGCTGCAGTCGATGGTGGAGAACAAGAAGGTCCCCGGGCCCCCGCCCCTGTTCGACGAATACGGCGAGGCGCTGGTGGACTACGCGGAGCCGGCGAATCCGCCCCCGCAGAGCACCGGGTCTTGAAGCGGCGGCGATCCGGCGGTGCGTTCTAGCGTTGCCCGAGGGCCGTCATAGAAGCCGCAGTGCGCGCAGCATGGACGCTGATTCGCGCTCTGCGCCATCGTCGCTGCGGATGCAGCACGTCGGGCCGTGAGGGAGATCGTGCAGGGGGCAGCGAAAGCGCGTGGATCTGGACCAACCAGCGACTGCAGCTCTTCACCTGGCGATCCGTAGCTCGGCGCGGCGCGCCAAGGGTAGAGTTCGAATCCGCGGTGTCGCAGACCCGCTCCCTCTACCGTACGATCGCGAAGGTTGTGACGGAGGTGAGGATCACGACCAGCACCAGGTAAAGCACTCGTGGAACGCTTGAGACGGCCGTGCCCCGACGGAGTTCCGCGCCCAGCAGTGCGGCCGCTGGCACAACGCTCATCAGCATTCCCACGGAGATTGCTTCGGGGATGGTCGACGTGGCCCGGACCACCTGAAGGAACGTCAACGCCGCGGCCACGACTGCGGCCATCCCGAAGCTCTGCGCGATCTCGGAAGGATTACTCGGCGCGCGGCGTCCCGCCGGAGAGCGGATGAGGGCAGGCACTGATCGAAGAAAGAGGGCCATGTACAGGACCGCGGCTCCGATCAGAATCGCCAGCAGGATCACCATGTTTCAACCGCCAGGTGGCAGGGCTGCATCTGCAGCAAGCGGGTACCGTGAGTCCTGACAAGATAGAACGGGCGCTCGTGGTTGCCAACCGTTTTCGAGCCGGAACGGGTGCGTGCACGAGTTCGCGCGGGCGTGCGGGAGACGGCGCGCAATCTCCGGATCATGATGTGAGCACCAGGCCATGCATCGATGCGGATGCAGCACCTCGGACGTGAAGCAGATCGTCCATCGGGCAGCCGCGACCCGCCGTCAACGCGTTCCCCTTCACACCGTGCCGACGGTCTCGGCCGACGTGGCAGCCGCACCAGGGAGAACGGGTGCGCATTCTCCCGCTCCGACATACGTTTTCCGCCCGCCGGTGGTGCGCGCGGGCGCCGGCGCTTGTCGTGGCGCGGGGCCGCGGATAGATTGAAGGCCCCGTCCGGCCGTTCCCGCCGCACCGGCATTCCGTTTCACCGCGGTTCCCAAAGGCTTTCGTCCATGCGCATTCCCCTTACGCTGCTGGGGCTTTCCCTGGCGGCGGCAGCGTCCGCCGCCGCGCAGGCCCCCGTCATCACCGAAGCGGGCGACCCCTCCGTCCGCGCCGACACCATCTACCGGCTGGCCGTGGACCCCGCGGACTACCCGGAAGAAGAGCACGTGCTGCTGCTGGACGACGGCGTGGTGCGCATGGAGCCGGACGGCACCGGCAGCCGCACCTACCGCTACGTGGTCCAGGTGCTCACGCAGGACGCCGCGGCGAACTGGGGCGAGATCAGCTTTGGCTGGGACCTCAAGCGCGAGCGGTTTCGGCTGAACTGGGTGCGGGTGGTGGACGCCGCCACGGGACGGGTGCTCAGCGACAAGCCCGTGCACGACCAGGAGAGCCTGGCGCCGGTGGACTTCGACGCGCCCGTCTACACCAACCGCCAGACGCGCCGGTTGTCGCTGGGGGGCGTGCAGCCCGGCGTGATCGTGGACTACAGCTACACCACCGAGACGGTGGAGCCGGTGCTTCCCGGCGACTGGGTGAGCAGCTGGAGCATCCACACCGGCGTTCCCACGCTGCGGTCGCGGTACATCCTGGACGTGCCGCAGGCGTACGAACCGCGTATCCAGGAGCACAATCTCACCTTCCGGCGGCGCGAGCAGGTGCGCAACGGGCGGCGGGTGTACACCTGGGCGGTGAACGACCTGCCCAAGATCGAGCGCGAGCCGTTCATGGCCGTGGACTCCAACAAGGTGTACATGAGCCTGGACTTCGCGGGGCGCACCGAGTGGGCGGACGTGGCGCGCTGGTACGCGGGGCTCTCGGCCGACCGCTACGCGCTCACGCCCCAGATCGAGGCGCGGCTGGCCGAGGTGGTGAAGGACGCGCGCACGCTGGACGACTCGCTGCGCGCGGTGCACCGCTGGGTGGCGCAGGACTTCCGCTACGTCAGCCTTTCCCTGGGCATCGGCGGATACCAGCCGCGCACCCCCGAAGAGGTGCTGCGCACCCAGTACGGCGACTGCAAGGACAAGGCGACGCTCTTCATCGCCCTGGCGCGGCGGATGGGGGTGAACGCGTACCCCGTGCTGCTGAACTCGTACGGAGGCGTGGACGCGGGAATGCCGTCCGTGAACCGGTTCAACCACATGATCGCGGCGGTGGAGCGGCCGGATGGCGGCTATACCTTCCTGGACCTGACGGCGGAGCTGATCCCCTGGGGGGAGACCAGCCCCAGCTACCAGGGCGCCTTTGGACTGGTGGTGCACCCCGACGGCCGCGGCGAGCCGGTCACCTTTCCCCGCGACGAGCCGTCCCGCAACCGCATGGAGTCGCTGGTGGCCGGTGAGCTGGCCGAGGACGGCACCTTTACGGGAACGTTCTCCACCGCCACCACCGGCGCGCTGCAGTACGGGCTGCGCGGCGCCTTTTCCTCGCGCCTGAGCGCCAAGGACCGGCGCGACATCACCCGCAACATGGCCCAGAACGTCTTCGAGGGCGCGCGCGGCGACAGCCTGGAGATCTTCGACGGCAAGGACCTGCGCGCGGAGCCGCGCACGCGCCTTTGGCTTTCGGGCGGGCGCGCGGCCACGCCTTCGGGCCGCTCGCTCATCCTGACGCTGCCGTTCGGCAACGGCTCCACGCGCGAGCTGATCGCCGAGCTGGAGTCGCGCGACGAGCCCCGCCGCTTCGACATCGACGTGGCCGACGTGATCGGACCCATCGAGACGGTGACCGAGTTCCGGGTCACGCTCCCCGAGGGGTACCGTGCGCGCCTGCCGGACAACGTGGTGGCGGAGAGCGTGTTCGGCCGCTACACGGCGGAGTTCTCGCAGGAAGGGCGCGAGCTGCGGGTGGTGCGCCGCGCCGCCGGACGCCGCGGCACCGAGCCCCGCGAGCGCCTTCCCGAGCTGCTGTCGTTTCTGCGCGACATGAGCAAGGACGACGTGCAGTTCATCGTCGTGGAGCCCGCCGGCGACTGACCCCGGCCCCCGGCACGAACGAGCCGCTTTCGCCACGCCGGCGAAGGCGGCTCGTTCGTCATGCTCGCCGCGGGGAACAACGTCCGGGGCTG
>JAHWJJ010000014.1 GCA_019348475.1 Gemmatimonadota bacterium
TCCTCCGCACGTCGGATCGGGCCGCTCTGACGACGCGCGCGATGCGCGTGGCGTTGGCCTCTCCCGAGTTGCAGAGCACGGCCACGGACAGGCGATGCGCCGGATAGCGGCTCACGTAGCTCCGGTAACCGGCACTGGACCCGCCGTGGGCGATCTCCTGCGCCCCGCGATGCTCGCCGATGGTCAGGCCGCGCGTATACGCCATCCCCGGGGCGAATTCGATTGGACTGCCGTCGTTCAGCCGCCCCTGGCGCTGGAGCTCTTGGGTGATGCGGGGGCCCAGCCGGTTCTCGGCCAGCGCATCGTTCCAGCGCAGCAGGTCGCCCGTGGTGGTGAAAAGGTTGTCGAAGAGCGGCATCCCGTGCATCCAGCGGCCGTCTTCCCGCTCGTACGAGGTGGCGCGCCCCGGGATGACCTCGCGGATGTCGGCGCGCCACCGGGTGGAGGTCATCCCCAGCGGCTGAAAGATGCGCTCGCTGGTGAAGTCCTGGAGCGAGCGGCCGCTCACCCGCTCCACGATGATCGTCAACAGGTGGTAGCCGGTGTTGGTGTACGAGAATTCGGCTCCCGGCGCGTGGTTCAGCCCGCGCTGGCGCGCGGCCAGGTCCAGCACGTCGGCGGCCTGGTACATCCGCGGCGATTTGAACGGGTGGTGCCCGGCGATCATCGACAGGAACAGCCAGTCCCGCAGCCCGCTCGTCTGGGTGAGGACGTGGTCGATGGTGATCGGGGTGCCGTAGTCCGGCATTTCGGGGAGGTAGCGGCGGATGTCGTCCTGCAGCGAGAGCCGCCCTTCCTCCGCCAGCATCAGCACCGCCGCGGCCGTGAACTGCTTGTTCACCGACGCCACGTCGAAGATGGTGGCGGGCGTGTTGGGCACCGCGTGCTCCAGGTGCGCCAGTCCGAACGCGCGGTTCACCACCACCCTCCCGTCCCGCGCGACGGCGGCCGCGCATCCCGGCTCGGCCGGGTCGAACGCGCTGAAGATCGCGTCGACGCCGCCCGTGGCGTCCTGCGCGTGGGCGTGCGTGCCGGCGAGCAGCGCGGCGAGGACGAACGGCGCCGACGCACGGTACGAACGCGGTCTTGCGGCTAGAAATGTCGTCATGGTACTGAGTCCAGTGGTGATCCGGGTGCGGTCCGCCCGGCGGGTGTCGCCGGGCGAGAGGAACTCGCCTGTCTTTCGCTAGTCCGGCCGGCGCACCTGCAGCCCCGCGATCGAGCCGTCGTTCGTCAGCGCCATCATCAGCCGCACGGGACCTCCTTCCGCCCCGGCGTACTGCGCGACGCGCAGGTATAGCTTGTCCGCGGGGATTCCCGCCCGCGCCGGCTCCACGCCCTCGCTGACGACGGAGGTCTCCGCGCCCAGGCCGCTCAGCACGCGCTCGCCCTCGCTCCGGAACCGGTCCAGCGTGCCGAAGCGCTGCTGTCCCTCCGGCGTCACGTGCTGCCACAGCGCGTCGTAGTCGCGCGCGTGCAGCAGCGCGACGTAGCGGCGGCCCAGCTCCATCGCGCGCGCGTCGCTCAGCCCCTCGTCTGCCGCCGGCCGGACGGTCACGTCCGGGACCGCTTCCGGCGCCGGCGTGGCCGCGGGCGGGCTGCCCCCGCACGCGGCCAGGAATGCCGCGGCGCTCATCGCGAGCAGGAAAGTGGATGGCCTGGTCATGTCGATGCCTCTGGTTCAGGAAGATTCCAGCAGCCCGGCGCCCTCGCCGCACCGCGCCCACACGTCACCTGGTCACTCCATCACTCCATCAGACGAACCCGAACACCGGCGGAAACACGAGCACAACGATTGCCGCCCAGACGGCATACACGGGCAGGTAATCCGTCTGCCACCGTTCCAGCCGGGTGAACGGTCCGCCCCCTCTCAGAAAGCGGACGTAGAGCACCGCCGACCAGGCCAGGTTCACCAGCAGGATCACGTTCATCCCCAGCGCGGCCACGCGGTTGGGGGTAAAGCCGAGCTCGCTGATGCGCGCGGAGATGGCCCACAGCGCCACCGCGTCGGCCAGCAGAGCACTCACCACCAGCACCACCTGCATCACGTCGAAGGCGCCCGGGGGCGCTCCGGGGTCGCGGGCGGAGACCGAGTAGAGCAGAAGGCCCAGCACCAGCACCAGGAGCAGGTCGAAGACGATGAGCATGTCCCGCTCGATGTCCACTCCGCGCCCGGTGAACACCAGAGTGAGGAGGAACGTGACCAGCAGCGCGGCGAACAGGGGCGTGAAGAGGCGCGTCAACACGGGCGCCATGTTCTCGATCACGCTCTGCTTGGCCTCCACCAGCCAGGAGGCGACCACGACGGCCCCGACCGCTCCGCACGGCAGCAGCCACGACTCGAAGAAGGGCTCGACGTCGATCCCGATGGACTGGAAGGTCATCGCCATGAACGCCGTGAGCACGCCGCCGCCGAGGGCGATCAGCACGTAGTAGATGAACAGCTCGCCCGAGAATCGAATGAAGTCCATGCGGCCCCCGACCTGGCTCCAGCGGCCGCCGGCGTACGCGATACCCACCACCAGCCAGAGCGCGATCGGCAGGTGCAGCGCCGTGAGCGCCTCGGTGTAGCCGCCCGGGGCGAAGGGATAGACGTTGGCGAAGACGGCCGCCGCGACGAACGCCACGGCCAGCCAGCGGAGAGTGCTGGTGTCGAGCCGCCGTTTCCAGACGAAATAGCCGGTCAGGAGGGGCAGCACGAACAGACTCAGATTGCGGGCGTAGAAACCGGCGTCCTGGTCCAGTTGGATCCCGAAGAGCGCCGGCACCTTGATGACCACGGCCGCCGCCACCGCAAGACAGAAGGCGACGATGGCATCCGTTCGAGCCCGCGCTCGTGGGTCCCCGGAATCCGAAGGGACAACGACGAGCTGCTTCCAGAGGCGGTCCGAGTGCTCGCGTGCGAACTCCCGTGAGAGGGCGTCGAGGTCGCCCATGCGCTTCACCGCCACCAGGAACGCTTCATCGGTGGCGAGCCCCGCGTCGACCAGGACCGCTACCTGCTCGCGCAGATGGTCTTCCAGCTCCGCTACATCGACGGAGTGGATCGCCTGCCGGCGGCGGAGGTAGCTCCGCCATTGGTCGATCTGCTCCTCGAGCGATACCCCGCGACCTGGATCCGACATCGTCAGGCTCCCTGTGGCAGTGGCGCGGCTGACGCCGGGTGGATGGCCGGAACGTAAGGGGAGAGCGCCTGCCAGATGCCCCGTAGCGTAGCGTCCACCGCTTGCCACTGCCTGCGTTCCTCCGCGAGCTGAGCCCGGCCCCGGGACGTGATCCGGTAGTACTTGCGACGACGACCGCTCTCCGCAACTACCCACCGCGCCTCGACGTGGCCGAGCCGCTCGAGCCGATGCAGAACGGGGTAGAGCATCCCGTCCGTCCACTCCATGCGCCCTCCGGACAACTCCCGAACTCGCTGGAGGATCGCGTAGCCGTAGCTGTCCTCTTCGGCCAGGATCGCCAGGACGATCGGGGTGGAGGAAGCGGCAACCAGGTCCTTGTTGATCTCCATGTTTTCACGCCTCGCGCAGCGCTGACGAACCCGAAGCCGGGTATACCCAGCACTACTATACATTGCACCACAAGGTATCGCAAGAGCCGCGCCTCCGGAGAGCAGCCCGGCGCCCTCCATCGCTCGTCGACGATGCGCCTCCACCCCCTGCGGGGCCGGCCCGGCGCTCTCGGACGGACCCGCTCCCCACGGTCGTGGTCCTCCGGGCGCCCCACCTCCCCGCGTCACGAAGGACTTTACAGCGCAAAGTGAGTGCGCGCAAGCAGCCCGTGCACTGGTCGGGAGCGCGCGAACGATGGGCGGGGCGGGGGGGGCCGCGGGTACAGTCGCGAGAGGATCCCCCTCGCTGACCACCGCCGACACGAGCAGGTGAAGCCCCGTTCGCGAGGAACGAGCGAGACGGGGCTTCTGGCCGTTCCAGCCCCGGGTTTTAACCCCGGGGTGGGTCCAGACCCCCGGGGCGCCGGGTTCCGGCGCCGGGGCCGGCCATCAGCGCGGCGGAGTAGATTCCTCGGTCGGCGCCGCGCAGATCCAGCACGCGGCGGCATGGCGCGCGGCGCCTTCCTCGGAATGACAGTTCATTTCGACCATGCCGTGCAACGACGCAGAGCATCTTCGTCCGGTGCGGCCGCACGCCGCTCAGAGCACCGGGCTCAGCAGCTTGGCCGTGTGCTCCGCGTACGCGCGCATGCGGGACCGCGAGGGCCACGCGTCCGCGTCCACCCGCCGCGCCTGCCGCAGCCAGCGGGCCTGCTCCGTCCGCAGCCGGTCCACGCAGGCGGAGTCGTACAGCACCAGCAGGTCCTCGTAGTTCAGGTAAAGCGACCGGCGGTCCAGGTTGGCGGTGCCGATCACCGCGAAGGCGCGGTCCACCGAGATCGTCTTGGCGTGCAGCAGCCCCTGTGAGTGCAGGTGGATGCGCACGCCCGCGTCCAGCAGCTCCTGGAAGTACGCGCGCCCGGCGGCATCGGCCAGGGGGCGGTCGCTGCGCGTGGGAAGCACCACGTCCACGCGCACGCCGCGCAGCGCCGCCAGCCGCAGCGCCAGCAGCACCGGTTCGTCCGGCACCAGGTACGGCGTGGTGACCACCACCTGCCGCTGCGCTTCCGCGAACGCCTGCACCAGCACGTGCTGAACGGTGTGCGCCGGGTAGCTGGGCCCGCCGGGCACCGTCTGGATGGCCACGTCCCCCGGCCGCTCCGGGTCGGGAAACACCGATGGCCCGTCCAGTACCTGGCCGGTGGCGAAGAACCAGTCCTCCGCGAACAGCATCTGCAGCTGCAGCGCCGTGGGGCCGTGCACCCGCGCCGACACCTGGTGCCACACGCCCCCGTCCAGGCCAGAGCCGGGGTCGTGGATGTTCGTAGAGCCCGTGTACGCCACCCGCCCGTCCACCACGGCGACCTTGCGGTGGTTGCGGATGTCCATCCGCGCCAGCGGGTGCATGGCCAGCATGGGGTGCACGGCGATCCCCCGCTCGCGCATCCACGCCCCCAGCGAGGCGCGCATCCGGCGCGTGGCCCACGCGTCCACCAGCACGCGGCAGCGCACGCCCCGGTCCGCGGCCCGCGCCAGCGCCTGGGCCACGCGCCGCCCCGCCCGGTCGTCCTTCCAGATGAAGAACATCAGGTGCGCGTGGTGCCGCGCGGCGTCCACGTCCGCCACCAGCCGCTCCACCATTTCGCCGGGCCGGGCGAGCAGCTCCACCGCGTTGCCGTCCAGGATGGGAAAGCCGCCCATCTGCCGCGTGGAAAGGTGCTCGGCCAGGCGCACCAGGTCGCGCTGCTCGCGGCGGACGCCGAGCCGCGCCCGGTGCCCCGCCTGCTCGCGCAGCCGGTCGTCGCGCTCGATCACGTCGCGGACGTGGCGGTGCTTGCGGGCGTTGCGCTCCAGCCCCAGCCGGGCGAGCAGCAGGTACGCCACCGTGCCGGGGACGGGGAGCAGAACGATGGGCGCCAGCCACGCAGCCGCGTTCGCGGGCGTGTGCCGCCGCGCCACGACGGGGACCATGGCCAGCCGCAGCAGCCAGCCCAGCAGGCGGTACGCCAAGCGGAACATGCCGCCCCTGGCTGAAAGGATCGGGCCAGGAGAGCGCGCCCGCACACGGCGCACAGCCGGCCCGGATTGCGCAGTTCTGTCTGGCCGCCGGTGCGCCGGTTGCGCTACGCCGCCGCCCCCGCGCGTGCGGGGGCCCCGGTTCATCCACAGCTCGAGAACGCCGGCCATGCCCGATCCCAACGCCATCCCCCGCACCCCGGACCCGCACGCCCGGCCCGGCATCAAGCTGCGTGTCGAGGACCGGCTGGGGATGCTGGATCCCATACAGCTCCTGCCCTTCCGCTCTTTCGGGACGCCGCGGCTGCTGCACGTGCGCGGCCGTGTGCGCGAGCAGAAGGGGGTGGAGGGGACCACGGAAGAAACGTCGGTGTGGCGCAACGTCAGCAACACCGTGCACCGCCTGGAGAGCGACGAGATCCCCGGCGCCCGCGTCCGCGCCTCGCTGGGCGGGCGCACTTGGGAGACGACGACGGACGCGGAAGGGTACTTCGTGCTGGACGTGGAGCCGCCGGAGCCGGTGGGCGCGGGATGGCACGACGTGGAGCTGGAGCTGGTGGAGTCCGTCGGCCGGCCGGCGTGCCCCACCGCGCGGGCGCAGGTGCTGGTGCCCTCGCCCGACGCGGAGTTCGCGGTGATCAGCGACGTGGACGACACCGTCATCCGCACCCGCTCCACCGACCTGCTGCGCGAGCTGCAGATCGTCTTCGGCAAGGGGGCGCAGGGGCGCGCGGCCGTGCCCGGAATGCCCGCGCTGTACCGTGCCCTGGCGCGCGGCCCGGACGACCGGGGCGAGAACCCCGTCTTCTACGTCTCGAAGAGCGGGTGGAACCTGTACGACCTGCTGGAGGAGTTCATGCGCCTGAACGGCCTTCCCGCGGGGCCGCTGTTCCTGAGCGACCTGCGGCTGGTGGAAGCGCCGTCGGAGGTGATGGGGAGCGCGCGGCACAAGTGGGACAGCATCGACCTGCTGATGCGCGTGTACCCGGAGCTCCCCTTCGTGCTGGTGGGCGACAGCGGAATGCACGATCCCGAGCTGTACCGCGAGGTGGTGCAGCGGCATCCTCGGCGCGTGCGGGCCGTGTACATCCACGACGTGAGCCCGCCCGAGCGCGACGATCAGGTGGCGCGCATTGCCCGCGAGCTGGACCGGGAGCACGGCGTTCCGCTGGTGCGGATGGAGGACGCCCGCCACGCCGCCCAGCACGCCCGCGAGCACGGCCTGATCAGCGCCCGCGGCCTGGACGAGGTGCGGAACGAGGTTGCGGGGCGGGAGGACGACGAGTCGCAGGGGTAATACCGGATCCTCAGACGGATCGCGCGTCCAGCTTCACAAGATCGCCTCACGCGGAGGGCGCGGAGGTCGCGGAGAAAAGAAGAGGACAGGTCTGTTCTCCGTGTCCTCCGCGCGAGACTTCGCTGGTTCCTCGCGAACCACCCCTTCACCCCTTCACCCGTTCACCCGTTCACCCCTTCACCCGTTCACCCCTTCACCCGTTCACCCGCTCACCCGTTCACCCCATCACCGCGCACCGTCTCCCACGTATCCGCCAGCCGCTGCGCCAGGGCGCGCTGGCGCTGGCGCAGCTCCAGCAGCGCCTGCCCCCGCCGCGCGCGAACGAAGAACCGCCGCGCCTCGCCGCGGGCGCGCCGCCACATGTCGATGACGATGACCGTGAGGAACGCCACCAGCGGCAGCGCCACCAGCGCGGCGGCGCCCGCCTTCCATCCCCACGTCCACCAGGCAATCCCGGCCAGCAGCACCGTCCACACCGTGTGCAGGGCGATGCCGATAAGGGCCTTGTACGTCGCGCGGATGTCCTCCGGCGGGCGGGCGCGGTCCGCCAGGAACCCGGTGAGGCGGTACGGGAGGTAGTAGAGCACCACTCCCACCGCCGCGACGGGGAGCAGCGTGCGCAGCACGGTGAGCTGGCGAAAGGTCCACCGTGCTGCTTCGGCGGCGCTGGCGGAGGCCTTCACCTCCACGGGCGTCATCCGCAGCACCCGCAGCGTGCGCACGTGCGCGTGCACGGCGCGCGCAAGTGCCTCCCATTCGCTGGGGCGCTCGCCGCGCAGGCGGGCCAGCGCCGCGGTGGTGTTGCGCGTGCGCGCCACCCGCGCGGCGGGTGAGGGGTCCGTGGGGAACTCCGCAGCGTAGACGGCCTCCGCCATCTCCACCAGCGGCGCATCCTCCCACCGCTCCAGGTTCACCGTCACCGCGCGCATGGCCGCGTCGATGCGTGCCGTCAGCTCGCGGACCGCCTGGTGGTCATCCGCCCCGCGCCCTTCCAGCCCCGCCCACTCCACCGGCTCGCCGACGACCGCCAGCGCCTCGGAGCGAAAGGTGTCCTTGCGCCGAAAGGTCAGCCCCACCGGGACGATGGGGATGGGCCGCCCCAGCAGCGCGGCCCCGCCCAGCGCGATGCGCGCCGCGCCCGTCTTCAGCGGCGCCAGTGAGGGATTGCTGTGGCTGATCCCTTCGGGAAAGATGGCGACCGCCGCCCCCGCCGCCAGCACGGCGTACACGGTCCGAAAGCTGTCCTCGTTCTTCGCCACCTCCGCCTCGTCGTCCGCGCGGCGGTACACGGGGATGGCGCCGGACCCGCGCACCAGCCACCCCACCAGCGGATCGGTGAACAGCGGCGCCTTGGCCAGAAAGCGCACCGGCCGCCCCGCCACCGCCGCCACCAGCGCCGGGTCCATCAGCGAGTTGGGGTGGTTGGCCACAAGGAGCACCGGCCCCTGCGCCGGCACCTTTCCCCCGGCGATTCCCAGGCGGTAGAACGTGCTCGTGGCGAGCCTGGAAAACTTCGGAAAGAACGGAAGAAGCCACACGGCGGGGCGGCGGATTCAGTAGGAAACGTGAGGCAGACGCAGGAAAGGTAGGCGGATGAAGCCGATCAAGGCAACCGGCGTTCGCGAGCCTTCGCCGGCCCGTGAGCGGATAAATCCGCCGCTGGGAGAGCGAGAAGACCCGTCTCGGCTCGCTTGCGCTCGCCGAACGGGGCTTCAACCGCTCGCGTGGGCCGGGGCCGCGCTCCATGCGGGCTCGTGGTGATGCCGCCACGCCTTCGTCGCGCTGTAGCGCGCCGTTACGCTGGTGAAGCCCGGTTTCGCGAGGAACGAGCGAAGACCGGGCTTATCGCTGTCCCAGCAGCGGATTCATCCGCTCATCCGACCGCGGGACGCGAATCCACCCCTTCACCCGTTCACCCCTTCACCCGTTCACCCCTTCACCCCTTCACCCCTTCACCTCGCCCCCCAGATGCTCGGCCCGGACGGTCCGGCGGGCGCGGTGGCGGGTGCGGCCTCGGCGACCGCGGCGGCGCCGTTGAACGCGTCCCACTCGGCGCGAAGGCGGGTGTACAGGCCGTGCAGCGGCGCATCCGGCGCCTCGTACTGGCCCTTGCGGTCTTCCACCAGGTGGCGAAGCAGCACGAAGCAGCAGGTCGCCTGGCCCGCCAGCGACTGCGTGGTGAACTGCGACGGGTCCGTGAACCACAGGGTGGTCGGCATCCGCTCCGCGGTCTGGGCCAGCGTCACCAGCTCCGGGCCGGGGCGCAGCCAGGGGTGGTTCTCGAAAAGCGCGGGCTGGTTGCGCGCCATCGAGTAGATGAGGTTGGAGACGCGCCGCCCCTCGAAGTCGCGGTCCTCGAACACGCGGCCGAACACCAGCCGGCGGACGCGCGCCATGAAGATGCTGGACGTGAGCGCCAGCAGCGACTTCACGCGCAGCACCAGCATCTGCGTGAACTCCGGCGCGGTCAGCTTCTTCAGGCTGGCCCAGGCCTCCACCTCCACCGATTCCTTCAGCAGCTCGTTCACCTCCCGCAGCCGGCGATGCACCCACCACAGCCCCCCCGCCACGCCCGCCGCCAGCAGCCCGGGCACCAGGTACAGCAGGTAGTCTTCCGCGACCCATGCTCCCTCGCGCGCGGTGCGCCAGCCGTGCCCCGCCAGCACCAGCGCGGCCGCGAGCGCCAGCACGAACAGCAGCCGCCCGGTCCAGAACACCCCGTTCAGCGTCAGCCACCCGCGGCGGGTGGGGTTGGCCGGGGTGGTGTACATCTCGGTGTTGCGCGCGCTGACGTCCGAGATCACCAGCGTGGTGGCGGTGGAGTCGTCGAACGCCAGCAGCAGGCTTTCCACCCCCTGGTTGTCGTAGATGCCGCCGTCCATCAGCGGCAGCCCGGCGGCGAAGCCCGGCCCCAGCTCCTCCAGCGCCGCGTCCAGCGGGTACTGCGCCGGCCAGTGGAACTGCTGCGGAAACACCAGCGGCTCGAACCCGCCGGGAAAGCAGGACGACGCGGCGACGATGTCCGCAAGCCGGACGTGCTGCGCCACCGCGCGCGGCAGCGGGTAGTTGCGGTTCCCCAGGAGGGTGCGGGGGCGGTCGCTGCGGCGAAAGCGAAAGTCCAGGCCGGTGTGGAATTCGGTGGAGTTGAAGATGGCCTCTTCCAGCTGCAGCCCCTTTGCCCCCAGCACGTCGCCGAACCTGCGGTCGCCGAACAGGTTGGGGCGCGCGTACACGTCCGACGCGGCGCCGATCAGGCTGGCCCACGGATGGCTGGCGTGGCCGCGCTCGCTGGTGAGCCCCTCCAGCGCCTCGGCGATCACGTTGTTGCCGAGCAGGTAGCTGGAGAACTCGTCGTAGAACTCGTTGAACGGCTTTCCCTCGATCAGGCTGACCACCCACGCCATCCCGCAGATGGTGCCGCCGGAGACGGTGGAGAGGCCGACGACGCCCGGAAGCAGCCCCACGCGATCCATCAGCTGCATGCTCCCCAGGTGGTACGCCGCCGCGCGGTAGCCGCCACCGGAGAGGGAGAGGGCCAGGTTCCCCAGCGGCCGCCGCGGATCGGACGGCGCGTCCTCGGGGGCGGGATTCGACGCGGTGGCGGATTCGGAAGGGGATGAGGCCGACGGCGTGGGCGCGGGGGTGGATGCGGGTGCGGCGTCGGACATCGGGGGCTCCGGACGGGCGGGGGAGTGGATGGGAGACGAGGAATACAAATCTCCGATCCCGCCCTGGTCAATGGAGTCGTGGTGCGGTGACGGCGGCCACGTGCGGCGAACGCGGGCGCGTCGTCGCAGAGAGCCGCCGCCGGATGTGCGGAAAGCCCCGTCCGGCGCGCGCCGAGCGGGGCTCGATCTGACCGACACGCCAGATCCGGCTATTCGCCTTCCAGGACCAGCGGATCGTATTCCGGGTGGCGGTTGATGTAGGCGCGGACGAAGGGGCACCACGGGGCCACCTTCATCCCGCGGCTCTTCGCCTCTTCCAGCGCGTGCTTGACGATGCGCCCGCCGATCCCCTGTCCCTCCATCTCGCGGGGCACCTCGGTGTGCGTCAGGTAGAGCGCCCCGTTGCGCTCCATGTACTGCAGGACGGCGGTTCCGCCGTCCACCGGCAGCTCGAACCGGCTCTGCTGCTTGTTGTCCGTGACCCCGCCCTCTTCCTGCGCCATCCGTCCTCCCGTGTCGCGCGTGCGCCGTGCTGCGTCCGTGCCGCAGAGCCCGTCCTCCCCTGCGCAACCGCCGGACCACGCGCCGCGTCCGCCGTCCTACGTGCCCAGGAATCGCCTGGCCACGCGGACGTAGCGCCGGTCCTGCTCGTGCTCCGGCAGGGCTTCCGCGGCCTCCAGGAGCTTGCGGACGTGGCGGTGCAGGCGCGGCTCGCCCCAGCGGTAGCCGGTGGCGGCCTCGGCGCTGGCGGTGTTGGCGTCGCGCGCGGCCTCGATCAGCGCCCGCGCCGCCGCCGAGTCGAACCGCGGATCGTCGCGCGGCGGCAGGCCGAACCGCCCCGGCGGCACGAACCCCGAATCCTCCTTCACGAACGCACGCGACATCGAAGCGTCTCCGTCCCCGGTTGATGCAGATCCATCCGCACCTGAGCAAATCTGCTGCCCTGAAAAAGGAGGCTCTACGTCGACCTGGGTGCAGGCGAACCCTGCCTGTGTCATTCCGGGGGAGGCGCCCGCGCGATCCTGACGCGTGCTGGAGCCCGCGGCGCGCCGACAGCACGACCTGCACCGGCTACAGATCCCGCGGGCGCCTCCCTGAATGGAAGGGCTCCGATGTGCGAAAAGCCGGCCTTTCACCAGGTATGGCCGGCTCCGCGCCGCGCCCCCTCCGCTCGCTCAGGCTCGCACCTCCCCCCAAAAAACCCTCGGGGAGGTTGAACTGCGCTGTCGTCCCGCATGGTGCCCGCAGCGCCGGATGACCTGGCCTGACAACCTTGTCCCCTGGTGACTGCCGCGGCCAGAGCAGAGGGTAGCTCGTTGACTCATGCGAGGCCAGTCGTCACTGGCGGATCGCACGGCGCACCGGATAGGATGCCGAACCCGTCCGTATCGACATCGACCGAAACCCGCGGGGCCCCCCATGATGCCGCTGAAGTACGCTATCGCCAGACTCCGCACGCCGGCGTGGCTCGCCGGCGTCTGCGCGCTCGTGCTGTGCCCGCTCGCGCTGCCGGGTGATTCGCGGACGCGGCCCTCCGCCCGCTGCGCGACGGAGTGCACGCCGGGCGGCGTTCCGGTGCTGGCCTGGCACAACTTCGCGGACCAGGCCACGCCCGAGTACGGCACCCTCACCGAAACGTTCGCCGCGTTCGAGGAAATGATCGCGTTCCTCGCGGAGAACGGCTTCCGCTCCGTCTTTCCGGAAGAGGTGCGGCTGGGCGCGGACGGCGGCGCGCGGCAGGTGATCCTCACCTTCGACGACGGGCCCCGCAGCCAGCTTCGCGCGGCGGAGATCCTGGAGCGCTACGGCTTTCGCGGCATCTTCTTCGTCATCCCCACCCGCGCGGCCGGCGGCGACGAGCGCTTCATGGACGCGGCGGAGCTGGAGCGGCTGTCGCGCGCGGGACACCGCGTGGCAGCGCACGGCTACGAGCACCGCAGCCTTCCCGGCTCCGGCACCGAGGTGGCCGCCTCGCTCGTCCGCTCCATGCGCCTGCTGGGGGAGGGCGCGCAGCCGACTGCCGGGCACGACTTCGCGTTCCCCTTCGGCCACTACACGGCGGAAATCGCGGAGGCGCTGGCCGGCAGCTACCGGTACCTGCACACCGTGAACCCCGGCTACTGGGACGGCGCGTCGCCGCTGCTGCCGCGGATGCTGATCATGTCCGGCGTGGACCCGGCGCTCTTTCGCGAGTACGTGCTGGCCGGGGAGCGCTATCGTCCCACGCTGGAGCCGCTCACCCCGGACGGCGCCGTGGCCGGGCGCGTGGCCTTCCGGGCGCACGGGCCGGTGCCGGACGACCTCGAGCTGTTCGCCATTACGGCGGACGCGTCCGGCCGCAGCTACGTGAGCAACCCGCTGCGGGAGCTCGCGCGGGTGGCGGGGGATACCGTCTGGGTGGACCTGGCCGGGTACATGGCGCGCCACTACCCGCCCGGCCGCGCCGTCATCAGCTACGCCCTGGTCACCCGCGAGGGGGGTGAGATGCGCTACGCCTCGCCCGGCCGGATGAACTGGATCGCGGACCCGGTCGCCGCCCTTCGCCCCGCGCCCGCGCCGGTGCGCGCGGACACGGCCGCGTCGCCGGGGGCGCGTTAGCCGCCGCGGCGAACGCTGCGCCGTCCCGCCGCCAGCGCCGACTGCACCGCGTTGATCCAGCGATCCGGAAAGCGCGCCGGGTCCGTAACCCACTCCTCCACGCTGTCCACCGCGTTCGCGATCCCCGCCGCTTCGTCCGCCACGGCCGCGGCGAGAATGCGCCCCATCCCGGGAAGGCGCGCCACCCAGTCCGCGTCCGCCTCCGCGTCGAACGCGGCGGCCAGCGCGCGGGCGTCCGCCTCGGCCAGGTGCTGCCGCTGCTGGTCGCGCAGGAGGGCGGCGCCGTCCAGGAGCGCGCGGTACCGGCCGCCGTGCTCGGGGATGGCGCCGGTGAGCGCGTCGTGCAGCAGCTCCAGGTGCCGCTGCAGAAGCCAGCGGGGCATGCCGCGCGAGGCCAGCACGCGCCCCAGCCACAGCACCTGCCGCTCCACGAAATCCGCGTCGCCGCGGCACAGCGTGACCAGCCATCCGCCGTCGCTCGCGCCGAACAGGCGGCCGCGCTCCCCGTACCGCTCCAGGTAGTACGGCGCCTCGCGCAGCGAGGCCTCCGTCGCGCTCTCCACGGCCCTGAGCTCCGCGGCCGATGCGGTGACGGGATGCACGCCGGCGGAGGGGTTGATGGCGGACGCGAGGATGGTGTGCATGGTGCCGGGCTCGGGAAGACAGGCGAGGATACTGGCGACGAACGGCGAGCAAGGAGCTTGCCGCGGGCCCGGCTTCGGAGCCGCCCCGTGCAGCTGCAGGATGCACCATCCCCTGCTGCACCCCCGTGATCCGGCATCTTCCCGTCTCGCATCCATCCGCGGCCCGGTCCGGCGGAAGGGTTGCGTGAATCGTGGGGGTGTGGTATCTTGTTCGCCGAGCGCTGCTTAGGGGCAGCGCAGGGGTGGTGGCGACCGGAAAGGATGCCGCCGGACGGACGGGAGCCCGAGGGCTCTCGCGGTGTTCACGCCCTATGTTGAACCTGAACGAAGGAGGTGATCTCTTGTCCATTACGACTCCTGCTCGCAACCTGACCCGGGCAAGCGATCGCCGCATCGGCGCCTGAGCCGATCGAAAGGCGAAATCTTCCGCGTCGGCGGGATGACCCTTGCGGCCATCGCGTCAGGAAGCGGCAGACCAAAAGCACCACCGGCCCTGTGCCGGTGGTGCTTTTTTCTATGCCCCAGAACGACGCGCCGCGAACTCCCCGGCCCGGCGGCTGCCGAACCGGGGACTTTTTACCTCTGCGAGCCGCGGAGCTCAGCACGACCTCAGAAGAAGGAGAGGTTCCCCAGCTCCCACTCGATGTTGCTGATGGCGCTGAACACGAAGGTGCTGCCGCTGCCGCCCCACAGGAGGCCCGCCGCCGTTACGGTGCTGCCGTGCCACACGAACACGGGCGAGCCGCTGTCGCCCTCGTCCACGGCCGCGTTCACGAAGTCCTGGCAGAGCTGCGTGATGTCCGAAAGGTACACGTTGGTGTGGACGCAGGTGTACGTCACCTGGCCGTACGTCCAGCCCGTCGTCTTACCGATCTTGTCCAGCCACTGTCCCTGGGTGGGATACGCCTGCTCGCCCGTCACCTGCAGACGCGGGCTGTAGTCGTCGATGATGATCGATCCCGGCGAGGTGGTGCCCCAGTACGTGGTGCGCGCCACCCATCCCTGGTGCCACCAGGTGCCGGAGTCGTACGCGCCCAGCGAGCTGTCGCTGTACCGGCAGCGGCGGCCGGCCGGGCAGCTGCCGCCCGACCAGTAGTACGGGTCGGCGTACTCGTAGCCGATGTAGTAGGGGGCGGACGGCTGGTAGTGCGCCGTGTACTCCACGCCGCCCTGCGTGTCGGTGCAGTGCGAGTTGGTGAGGTAGCTTCCCCAGTTGACGCTGTAGCCCAGCGTGCACGTGCCGGCAGCCAAGGCGATCTGCAGCCCGCCTTCCACGGGGCGGTTGTAGTCCTGCAGCGTGTGGCCAACCCGCTTGATGGGCTCGGTGACGGTGACCTCCACAGCCTCGCCCGGCACGCCGGAGCGGGCCGCGTGGGCGCGCACCGCCCGTTCCAGCCCGGCGTTTTCCACGCCCACGCGCAGGACGTTGCGAGACTCGTCAATGTCGGTGTACACCACGCCGGGGGTGCCCAGAACGCCGGTGAGCTGGTCGTGCCAGCGGGCCAGCTGCGAGAAGGGATAGCGGCCCTTCAACACCTTCACCTCGCCCGACCCGCTGGGCCCGCGTGCCTGGGCCGGCCGTTCGGCCAGCACCCTGGCGAGCGCCGTGCGCGCCTGCGGCGCGTGGCCCATGTCTACCAGGTACGCCGAGAGGTTTCCGCTCTGGTCGTAGAAGTACCCACCGAAGCCGGGCACCTGGCGCTCGATTTCGGCGAAGCGCGCCTCGATGCCCAGGCGCCGCGGCTGCGCCGGCTGGCCGCTTGCCGAGGGCTGGGCCGCGTCGGCGCCCAGGGGGGTGTCGTCGCGATCGCAGGCGGCAAGCATCAGGGGCGCCGCCAGGCTGAAGAACAGGGTGAGGTTCCGATAGCGCATGGTGTACCTCCGTGGGTTTGCCACGATCAATCGTGCTCGTGGCTGTTTCCGACAGCTTTCATCGGATGCCGGCCCGCGCTGGACGAAGCCGGTGCGGGTAGAAGGCGCGGAACCACGCTCCTTCTGCCCCCTGGTGCGCTCCTCCCGTGTATTCGTTTCCATGCGCGCCCGTCCCGCGGAGCCAGCGCTCCGCGCCACGGAGAGGCGCCTGCCCGTGAGTTTGTAGGCGCGCGCCTTTAGTGACGTCCCAATCGGTAGTATAGATTTAAAAGCGGTAAATGATCGTGTCAAGCCTCCGGTCGCGAATCGCGCGTCGGTCGCTCGGCAGCCGTGGGCGAGCGGGATTCACGTTCCGCAGCGGACGTTGGGCAAGGCGGGATTTCTTGGTACGCGGACGGAATTCCGTCCAATGCGGCGGGCCTGGACCTCTCCGCAACCGGCGGCTGACCCGGTCGCGGGGTGGATGCGCACGTTTTCTGTGAAGCAGGTATGTTGCAGCCTCTGGGCTAAATAGCGTCCGAAAAGGTTTCCGATCACGCGCCGCTGGCGCGGGGCATCGCGTCAGGGAGCGGCAGACCAAAAGCACCACCGGCCCTGTACCGGTGGTGCTTTTTTTCCTGTTCCCGCGGACCCGGGCGGCGTCCCTGGACGGTTCAGGAGTCCGCGGCCGGCGGGGCGGGGAACGCGCCGGGATCGCGGAAGCGCGTGGCACGGTGCGCGTTGTCGCAGAACGGCATGTGGGCGGACTTGCCGCAGCGGCACAGCGCCATGCGCGTGTCCTCGCGGATCAACCCGCCCGACGCGTCGCGCACCTCCGCCGGCCCGCGGACAAAGTCGGGGCCGTTGCGCACCGTCGTCACCGTGGTACCCTCGGGCACCGGCTCCCGGGGCCCGGTGGGGTGGGGGCCCAGCTGCAGGGCGCCCGTGGGGCAGGCGAGCACGGCCCGGGCGATGGCATCCGCATCCGCCGCGTCCACGTCCACCCACGGCCGGCGCTCGGGATCGAACACCTGGGGAAGGAGGCGGATGCAGTCGGCCGCGTGAATGCAGCGCTCCGCGAACCACAGCACGCTCACGTGCCCCGAGCGGTACTCGCGGGTCAGCCCCGCCGGCGCGCGGTTCCGGTCCTGCGGCTCCGGCGGCGCCCCGCACCCGCCGGCGCTCGCGTTCAGGCGATCGGTCTCGTCCATGGCAGCGTGTGCATGGGTGTCGGACGTGGGTGCCGGTGCCGCCGCCGCACGATCCGAGCCCCGCGTCCCTCTCCCGGCTGCCGGAGCGGCGGAAGCCGGCACCCGCGGCGCCTCGTGCTGGTTCGTCCGCTCCTTGCAGAGGGGCGGCGGTCGCCCGCGTGGGCTGACGGCAAGACCTCGACGACAGGAGAACGACGATGATCTGCAGCCGAAGGGTGGTCCCGGCCGCGGTGCTGGCGCTGGCGCTGGCGGCGTGCGGAGGGGACGACGATGCCGCCGCGGCCGCCGCGGCCGACACGCTGACCACCCCCGCCGACGCGCCGCCGGCGCCGGCGGGAACGGTGGACACGGCGGGGGTGAGCGCCAGCCCGCCCACCGCCGGAGGGCAGGTGGTCGACACCGCCGCCGTCCCCGGCCCCGTCGACACGGCCCAGGGCACGCCGACGGCGCCCTGAGCGCGCGGTCTGGAAGTGATCGAAGGGTGGTGGGCCGGCGGCGGCCCATCACCCTTTTGTGCATCGGGCCCTGCAGCCGCCGGGCCCGGATCGCTTGGGGGTGCGGCGGCACGAGAAAGGATCAATCCGTCCGGGAGGACGGCGGCGCTCCGCCCAGCGCGGCGGCGGCGCCGCGCACTCGGTTTCGCCGCCGCGGAGCGCGGCCGGGCCGCGTGAGCGCGCGCCCCTATTCCGGGGAGCGCCGGCCCGTCCTCGCCCAGCGCCGACAAGATGTCGGGCGCCATCCGCACCCCGGCCGGGGCCGGCGGCCGCGCTGGGGCTTCGGCACAGCGAAGGAGCGCTCTGCTCCGCGGACAAAAGGTGGCGGGCATTGCAACGCAGTCGCTGGCACGCGAGGTGAAGCAACGTATCTACGCACGTTGTAGCAGCCTGGACGACGTTGCAGCCGGGCTCATGCGCGTTTCTCGCGGACGGGCGGGAAAGAGCGCATCTCTTGCATCACGTCAGGGACGCTCCGGGCTCCCGTCCCATCCATCTTCCCTCTCCCCAAGGCGGTGCACATGCATCCATCACGCTCGCGCTTCGCGCTCCTCGCCCTCCTGGCCGCGGTGCTCGCCGGCTGCTCGGACCAGGGCCCCACGACCCCCTCCGCCGCCCCGCCGGGCGAGGCCGCGCACAACACGCTGGAGCCGTACGCAGGGCGCATCCGCATCGGCATCGTCCCCGCGGCCGCGTCGGTAAAGATCGGCGCGACGGTGGGGTACGACGTGCGCGAGAAGGGGTCGAACGCGTACCTGGTTTCCGGGCTGGCGGGCGAGCAGGTGACGGTGACCTGGGACGCGTCCGTCGCCGTGGCGACCAACAACCGCCGGCTGCAGGTGGTCTGCACCGGCACCACGGCGGACCGCGACCAGCGCGTGGCGGCGGGGACGGCGGCGGGCTTTCCGTCGGCGTGGGAATACGTGTCGGCGGCCAGCTGCTGGCGCGTGTACATCGGCGAGCGGCCGCTCCCCATCGACACCGCGGCGGAGCGCGTCTACAAGCAGAACGTGATCGACGCCGGCCTGGCGACCTCGTCCGCGTTCTGGAGGACGGTGGATGGGACGGTGTACGAGCCGCGCTACGTCACCACCAAGACGACGGGGACGGCCCGCAGCTCGCGCAATCCGCCGCGCATCACGGTGGCGTCCAGCGCGCGCGTGCTGATCGGCGGCGCGCAGTACCGGGGGATCGCGGAGGTGATGCGCAACGCGGCGGGGACGCTGGCGGGGATCAACGACGTGCCGATGGAGGAGTACCTGTACGGCGTCGTCCCGCGCGAGCTGGGGCCGGTGCAGTACCCCGAGGCGGAGGCGCAGAAGGCGCAGGCGGTCGCCGCGCGCACGTACGCGCACGGCAACCTGGGCAAGCACTGGAACAACGGCTACGACCTGCTGGCGACCGTGCAGGACCAGGTGTACGGCGGCGCGGCGGCCGAGCACTCCGTCAGCACCGAGGCGGTGAACGCCACCGCGGGGATCGTGGCCACCTACAACGGCGCGCTGATCAACGCGCTCTTCTACGCCACCAGCGGCGGGCGCACCGCGCACAGTGAGGACGTGTTCAGCGTGGCGGAGCCGTACCTGCGCGGCGTGTGGGACGCGCCGCCGGGGCAGGAGCTGCCGTCCACCAGCGCGCTGCTGAACGACCTGCGCTATCCCGCGTGGACGGGGGCGTACGCGTCGTGGCACGGCTACCACCGGTGGAACTACAGCTGGACGATGGCGCAGATGAGCTGCGTGATCGGCGACTTCGCCAACCAGCCGGTGGGCGACGTGACGGCCATCAACATCCTGTCGCGCTCCGCCACCGGCCGGGTGACGAAGGTCGAGTTCGTCACCGACGCCGGCACGTTCACCCAGACCGGCACCGGAATTCGCTCGGCGATGCAGTACATCAACAGTTCCGGTGTGCCGACGATGCTCCCCAGCACCCTGTTCGTCATCGAGCGCGTAACCAACAGCGCCGGGCAGCTGACGGGGTACTCGGCGTACGGCGGCGGGAACGGTCACGGCGCCGGGATGGCGCAGACGGGCGCGGTGGGGATGGCGCGCGCCGGGCACACCTATGCGCAGATCCTGCAGAAGTACTACACGGGGATCGCGCTGCAGGTAAAGAACGGCACGCGCCGCAACGGCACCTCGCCCGTCAGGACGACGACCACGGACCCGTACGACTGCACCAGCGCGTGATACCGGAACTTGTTCTCACACGGAGGGCGCGGAGGACACGGAGGATCAACTGCCTCCGTGCCCTCCGCGGCCTCGGTGTGAGGCAAGCGATGTGTTTAGCCGGTTCGTGTGAAAGTGAACCTGCACCGTCCCGCACCCACGCGAGTGCTCAACCAAACCCCTCCCCCGGGGGTGGGGGAGGGGTCGACGGCCGTTGCGAGGAACGAGCAAAAGGCCCGTCGGGGGAG
>JAHWJJ010000230.1 GCA_019348475.1 Gemmatimonadota bacterium
GTCGGCGATGGAGTGGCCCTTGTAGAACACCTCCAGCGTCTCGCGGTTGTAGCGCCGGCCGCGGCACACCTCGCAGGGCACGTACACGTCGGGAAGAAAGTGCATCTCGATCTTCACCAGCCCGTCGCCCTGGCACGCCTCGCACCGCCCGCCCTTGACGTTGAACGAGAAGCGCCCGGGCGTGTAGCCGCGCATCTTGCTCTCCGGCAGCTCGGCGAACAGCTCGCGGATGATGGTGAACAGCCCCGTGTACGTGGCCGGGTTGGAGCGCGGCGTGCGGCCGATGGGCGACTGGTCGATGTCCACCACCTTGTCCAGCAGCTCCATCCCCGTGATGCGGTCGTGCTGGCCGGGGACGGTCTTGGCGCGGTAGAACTTGCGGCCCAGGGCGCTCCACAGGATATCGTTGATCAGCGTGGACTTTCCCGATCCGCTGACGCCCGTCACGGCGACGAAGCAGCCCAGCGGGATGCGCGCGTCCACGTTGCGCAGGTTGTGCTCGCGCGCGTTGTGGATCACCAGTTCGCGCCCCTCCACCGGCGCCCGGCGCACGGCGGGGATCTCGATCCGCCGCTCGCCGCGCAGGTAGGCGCCCGTCAGCGAATCGGGCGCGGCGAGCACGTCGTCGACCGTCCCCTCGGCGATCACGCGGCCGCCGTGGCGCCCGGCGCGCGGACCCAGGTCCAGCACGTGGTCCGCCGCGCGGATGGTGTCCTCGTCGTGCTCCACCACCAGGACCGTGTTCCCCAGGTCGCGCAGCGCCTTGAGCGTCTCCAGCAGCCGCTGGTTGTCGCGCTGGTGCAGGCCGATGGAGGGCTCGTCCAGGATGTACAGCACGCCGACCAGCCGCGAGCCGATCTGCGTGGCCAGCCGGATGCGCTGCGCTTCGCCGCCGCTGAGCGTCTCCGCGCTGCGGCCCAGCGTCAGGTACTCCAGGCCGACGTTGACCAGGAACGACAGCCGCTCGCGCACCTCCTTCAGGATCGGTCCGGCGATGTCGCGCGAGATGTGCGGCAGCGTGTCGACGATCCCGAAGAAGTCCAGCGCCTCCGCCACCGGCATGGCCACCACGTCGCCGATCGAGCGCCCGCCGACGGTGACCGCCAGGCTCTCCGGCCGCAGCCGCGCGCCGTGGCAGACGGTGCAGGCCAGCGTGCTCATGTACTCCTCCAGCATCTCGCGCACGCTGTCGCTGCTGCTTTCGCGGTAGCGCTGCTCGACGTCGCGGATGATGCCGGCCCACTTCACCTTCTTCGCGCCCTTCGCCGCCGGCTTGCCGTTGGGTCGGCTGTCCATCCCGTACATCAGCACGGCGCGGATGTCGTCGGCCAGGTCCGCCCAGGGGGTGTTGAGGTCGAAGCCCAGCGCGTCCGCCAGCCCCTGCAGGATGGTGCCGCGCAGGTGGCCGCGCGGCACGCCCCAGGGCAGCACGACGCCTTCCAGGATGGAGAGGGAGACGTCCGCCAGCACCAGCTCGGGGTTGGGCTCCTTGCGCGTTCCCAGGCCGCCGCACGCCGGGCAGGCGCCGTAGGGGGAGTTGAAGGAGAACTGGCGCGGCTCCAGCTCGGGGATGTTGATGCCGCACTCGGCGCAGGCGTAGTGCTCGCTGAACAGCTCCGGCTGCGGATCGTGCGCCTCCGGCGTGTGGGCGACGATCTGGACCACGCCGTCGGCGTTGCGCAGCGCCGTCTCCACCGCGTCGGCGATGCGGGGGCGGTTGTCGGCGTCCACGGCCACCTTGCGCTCCACGAAGATGCTGATGTCGTGGTTGGCGCGGCGGGCCAGCGCGGGGGGCTCTTCCAGCCGGTGGACGGCGCCGTCGGTGCGCGCGTGGCTGAAGCCCTTGCGGCGCATCTCCTCGAACAGGTCGCGGAACTCGCCCTTGCGGCCGCGGACCACCGGCGCCAGCACCTCCAGCCAGGTGCCGGCGGGAAGCGACATCAGCCGCTCCACGATCTGGGTGGCGCTCTGCCGCTCGACGGGTTTGCCGCAGCTGGGGCAGTGCGGGGTGCCGGCGCGCGCCCAGAGAAGGCGCAGGTAGTCGTAGACCTCGGTCACGGTCCCGACGGTGGAGCGCGGGTTGCGGCCGGCGGTCTTCTGCTCGATGGAGATGGCGGGGGACAGCCCCTCGATGCTGTCCACGTCGGGCTTTTCCATCATCCCCAGGAACTGCCGGGCGTACGCGGAAAGCGACTCCACGTAGCGCCGCTGCCCCTCGGCGTAGATGGTGTCGAAGGCCAGCGACGACTTGCCGCTCCCGCTGAGCCCGGTGATGACGGTCAGCCTGTCGCGCGGGATCTCGACGTCGACGTTCTGCAGGTTGTGCTCGCGGGCACCGCGGACGATCAGGTTCTCTTCAGCCATCCCGAAAAGTTACCGCAGATTGCCCCATCATTCAACCGTCGGGGGCAGCGCGCACGGAAGTGGTTCCCGGGGTGGCGCCGCGGGAGCATTGGGGACCCCGATTCCAGCGCGCCTGCGATGCGACCGATGCTGAGCCGCGCACCCGCCGTAGCGGCTGAAGCCGCCGCAACGACGGCGGAAAGCCCCGCAAACTGCGCGGGGCTTCAACTGCGCGGGGGCTGCCGGTGTGCACCCCCGCGGCGTGCGGCAGGAGCAGCCCGCGCCGGCGGACATCGCGATTTTCCAGCGGCGAATTCAATCTCTCCGGCTGGGACTTCGCCACGGCGGACGGCCAGCATCTGGTGCAGCGTGGCGGGCCTTTCAGAGGAACGGCAGTTCAGGCCGGTCGATGCGGGATCAGGACGGTGACGCCGCCTTTGACCGCGCGGGCGCTGAGGGGGGTGTGGCCGATGGGCTCGCCGTCCACCTCGGTGATGGCGGGGGGGTCGGCGTGCACGGTGACCTCCGAGGCCTGGAAGTAGGCGAGCCGCTCGTCGCCCTTGAAGCGGCCGCGCAGCACGCGCCAGAGCAGGCCCGCCACCTCGCCCACGTTGCGGGGCGCAAAGATGCACACGTCCAGCTTGCCGTCCTGGTAGGAGACGTCGGGGGCCACCGTCACCTGCACGGGGGGGACGGTATTGGCCATGAACTGCCCCATGTTGGCCAGCAGCACCATGGCCGCCCTGACCTTGATCTCGCGCCCGTCCGCGACGATGCGATAGCGGTGGCGCGGCGGCTTTACGCCCACCTGCAGACCGGCGTAGATGTACGCGGCGAATCCCCAGCGGTCCTTCAGCTCGCGGGTGGCGGTGGCCATGACCGCCGCGTCCCACCCGGCGCCCGCGGCCAGCGCGAAGTAGCGGCCGTCGTCCAGCTGCCCCAGGTCGATGGGCGCCGGCAGTCCGTTCACCGCCACCTCCACCGCCGCCTCGATGTCGCGGGGAATGCCCAGGTTGGACGCCACCTGGTTGGCGGTGCCCTTGGCCACGATCCCCACCGGCACGTCGGTGCCCGCCAGCCCGGTGATCACCTCGCCGACGGTGCCGTCGCCGCCCACGGCCACCACGGCGCGATAGCCGTGCGCCACGGCCTCTTTCGCGGCGCGCTGCGCGTCGCCCGCGGCGGCGGTCTGGAACACGTCGAAGCTGGCGCCGCGCACGGCCATGGCGCCGGCCAGCAGGCGCAGCACCTTCTCCGTGTCCGTTTGCCCCGCGGCGGGGTTCAGGATCACCAGCGTCCGCGAGCCCGGCTGGATGACGGGCTTGTCGGAGGCGGGGACGAGGGGGCTGGAGGTCAAGCGAGTGAGTGCGTGAGTGCGTGAGTGCGAAAGTGCGAAAGTGCGAAAGTGCGAAAGTGCGCGAGGGACCGGGGTCAGCCCCGCAGGCCATTCCCTATTCCCTGTTCCCTATTCCCTATTCCCTATTCCCTCAGCCGACCACGAACGCGTCGTCCTTGGGCGCGCGGGCTTCCCACTCCGCGCGGGCCTGGTCGAAGCCGGGGCGGCCCATGATGCCATAGGTAAGCTGCTTGCCCAGCTCCACGCCGGGCTGGTCCATCGGGTCGATGCCGTAGAAGTGGCCCGCGTACACCGTGGCGATCTGCAGCATCATCAGCAGGCCGCCCAGGGAGCGCGCGTCCACGCGGGGCACCTCGATGGTCATGTTCATCCGCCCGCGCTGCGCCAGCGCCGCCTCGGTCGCCAGCATCTCCGTGCGCAGCAGCTCGGCCATGGTGTGGCCGCCCAGGTACGCCAGCTCGGCGTGCTCCGGATGGGCGGAGGGGATCTGCACGTCCGCCGCCGGTTCGCGCTCGGCCAGGAAGGTGATGGTCTTGTCGAACGGGCCCTCCACGTACAGCTGCACCTGCGAGTGCTGGTCGGTGGCGCCCAGCGACCTGACGGGCGTGGGCCCGGCGAACACCTCTTCGCCGCCGCGCGTGCGCTGCTTGCCCAGGCTTTCCGCCCACAGCTGCCGGAACCAGTCCGCCACGTCGCGCAGGCGGTCGGAGTACGGCATCATCACGTGAATGGGCGCGTCCAGCTCCGTGTCGGCCAGGTACTGCAGCGCGGCGAACACCCCGGCGGGGTTGGACCGCAGCTCGGCCGTCTCGCACCGCTCCACCATCTCCCGCGCCCCGGCCAGCAGCTCGCCCACGTCGATCCCCACCATCGCGGCGGGGAGCAGCCCCACGGCGGAAAGGACGGAGAAGCGCCCGCCGACGCTGGGCGGAACGGGAAGGGTGGCGACGTCCTCCTCGGCGGCCAGGGCGCGCAGCACGCCCTTCTCCGGATCCGTCGTAAAGAGCAGGTGGCGGCGGTACCCGTCCCCCAGCGCCGCCTGCAGCCGTTCGCGGACCACCAGGTACTGGCTCATGGTTTCGGCGGTGCCGCCGCTCTTGGAGATCACGTTGAACAGCGTGCGCGGCAGATCCACCCGGTCCAGAAAGGCGCCGAACGTGGCGGGGTCCACGTTGTCGAGCACGTACAGGCGGGGATAGAAGTCGCGCGCCTCGTCGTCCAGCTCGTTCCAGAACGGGTGCAGCAGCGCGGTGCGCAGCGCCACCGTCCCCAGCGCGGACCCGCCGATCCCGAGGACGACCAGATTGCTGAACGCCTGGCCGCCGCCCTCGGCGAACTCGCGGATGGCGTCCACCGTCTCGCCGCCGTCGGCGAGGGCGTAGAAGCCCAGCTCGCCGGAGTCGCGGCGCCGCATGGTGTCCGCGTGCGCCTGCCGAAAGCGCTCCGCCATCCGCTCCAGCGCCGCCGGGTCGATGCCGCGCCCGCCCAGCCGCGGGGCGAGCATGTTGTTGTAGTCCAGGACGATCGACATCGAGTGCGTGAGTGCGAAAGTGCGAAAGTGCGAAAGTGCGAAAGTGCGAAAGTGCGAAAGTGCGAAAGTGCGCCCGCCGTTGCAGGCTATTTCCCTATTCCCTATTCCCTGTTCCCCATTCCCTAAACCTCCACCTCCAGCCCGTCGTACGCGGCGAACACGCCGCCGGGGAGGCGCGCGTCCAGCTCGGCGTGCGAGGCGCGGTGGCTCAGGTGCGTCAGGTAGGTGCGCTCGGCGCCCACGGAGCGCGCCGCCTCCACCGCCTCTTCCACGCTGAAGTGCGTGGGGTGCGGGTGGCCGAACCAGAGCGCGTTCAGCACCAGCACGCGCACCCCCTGCAGCGCCTGCGCCGTGCGCGCCGGCAGCCGCTTGCCGTCGGTCACGTACCCCAGGTCGCCCACGCGAAAGCCGTACACCTGCAGCGGGCCGTGCGGCACGGGGAGCGGCGTCACCGCGAACCCGGCGACCTGCACCGGCTCGTACGCGCGCACCTCCGTGAGCTCCGCCTCGGGCTTGGAGGTGCCCTCGGTGGGGCGGATGCGCGGGTCGAAGACGTAGGCGAAGCGCTGGCGCAGCGTGGCCGCGCACTCCGGGTCGGCGTACATGGGCATCGGCGCGCCGGTCCGCTCCGAGAACACGCGCACGTCGTCCATTCCGTGCACGTGGTCGGCGTGGCAGTGGGTGAACCAGATGGCGTCCACCATGGGCACCCCGGCGGACACCAGCTGCAGCCGCAGCTCAGGCGGCGTGTCCACCAGCAGCCGCCGCCCGCCCTCCGTGACCAGCGCCGCGTGCCGGGTGCGGCGGTCCCGCGGGTCCGCGGAGGTGCAGGTGGCGCACCGGCAGCCGATCACCGGCACCCCGAAGCTGGTGCCGGTGCCAAGGAACCTGAGCTTCACGGCAGGGCCGAGGTTCGGTGCCGGAGTGCCCGGTGCCCAGTGCCCAGTGCCAGGGAAAACGAAGCGCAGTTCCCTGGCACTTGATACCTGGCACCTGGCACTTTCTGCCGCGAAGCCACGCCTACACCACGGACACTTGAAGCAGGTTCGTCGTCCCCGGCTGGTGCATGGGAAGGCCGGCGGTCACCACCACCCGGTCGCCGGGCTTCGCCAGGCCCCGCCGGATGGCCTCGTTGCGGCCGCAGGCCAGCATCTCCGTAAAGCTGGCCTCTTCCGAGCAGACCACGGGGATCACCCCCCACACCATCGCCAGCTGCCGGTACGTGCGCTCGTTGTCGGTGATGGCCAGAATGGGCACCGGGGGGCGGAACGACGACACCACGCGCGCCGTGGAACCGCTGGTGGTGAAGGTGAGGATGAGCGGCGCGCGCAGCCGCCGCACCGCCTCCACCGTCGCGCCGGCGATCGCGCGCTCGGTGGGCGTCTTTCCCTGCTCGTCGCGGTCCAGGGGGATGTCGTAGTGCGGCCCGGTCTCCAGGATGTGCGAGTCCTCGATCTCCTGCGCGATGCGGTCCATCGCCTGCACGGCCTGCACGGGGAACTTGCCCGTGGCCGTCTCGGCGCTCAGCATCACCGCGTCGGTGCCGTCGATGATGGCGTTGGCCACGTCCGAGGCCTCGGCGCGGGTGGGGCGCGGGTTCTCGATCATCGACTCCAGCATCTGCGTGGCCGTGATCACCGGGCGGCTCCCCTGGTTGGCCAGCTGGATCATCCGCTTCTGCGCCAGCGGCACCTGCTCGAAGGGGAGCTCCACCCCCAGGTCGCCGCGTGCCACCATGGCGGCGGAAGACACCTTCAGAATCTCGGCGAGGTTCTCCAGCGCCATCCCCTTTTCCACCTTCACCACCACCAGCGGACCGTTGGGGGGAATGCGGCTGACCAGGTCCTTTACGTCCTCGGCCGAGCGGACGAACGACAGCGCCAGGTAGTCCACCTGCTGCTCCAGGGCGAACTCCAGGTCGCGCAGGTCTTTTTCCGTGAGCGAGGGGATGCTGAGCAGCGTGCCCGGAAGGTTGATCCCCTTGTTGCTGGACAGCTCGCCGCCGTGGATGACGCGCATGGCCACCCGCGGGGGCGTGATGTCCTCGA
>JAHWJJ010000231.1 GCA_019348475.1 Gemmatimonadota bacterium
CACCAGCGCGTCGCGCATCTCCCTGCTGAACAGGATGGGCACGTCCGTCAGCGAATCGGCCCCGCCGGCGACTACGATGTCCGCCATCCCCAGCGCGATCTGCTCCGCGCCGGAGGTGATGGCCTGGTTGCTGGACGCGCACGCCCGCCCCACGGTGAACGAGGGCACGCGCGGCGGGATCCCCGCGCCCAGCGTGACCTCGCGCGCGATGTTGGGCTCCTGCACCGACTGCACGACGGTGCCGTAGATGACGTGGTCCACCTGCTCCACGTCCAGCTCCGTGCGCGCGATCAGCTCGCGGACGGCGGCCTTGCCCAGCTCGGTGCTGGTGACGTGCTTGAAGTCGGTTCCCGATTTGGCGAAGGGCGTGCGGCACCCGTCGATGATGGCGACCCTGCGGCCGATGTTGTTCATGTGCACCCGTCGTTCGCGGAGCGTGGCAGAGTGGGCGCGTCAATCTTGGTCTGAGCGGGATTCATGACAAGTCCAGGGAATAGGGAATAGGGAATAGGGAACAGGGAATAGTATCTGACGAATGAAATCTCGCGCATCTTGCGCAAGATTAGCTCGAGGTACCCGCGGGTCGGAATTTGGCGCGGCTCATTCGTGGGGCTTCGGAATCGCGTCGCGTGAGGGATGCGCGCCCGCAGGGCCGAGAGCCTGGAGCGGCGGGGCAACAGCAGTATCGTTGCCCCGCCGCGGAAGGGGCTCGGCGCCGTTGGCAACGGTTGTATCGTTGCCTACGGCGCGCGCAGCCCGGCCCGGAGCGCAGCGGAGGGACACGCCCCAAACCGCCGTTCGTCCTGTTTGGTCCGGCTACGCCGGGTTAGGGAACAGGGAACAGGGAACAGCCGGCAACGGCAGGTCCCGTTCTCCCTGTGCCCCTGTCCCCTTGTCCCGTTGTCCCGTTGTCCCCTTGTCGCTCAGTCCCTCGCGGTGCTCGCGGCCCCGAACGCAGCCGCGGCCGCGGACAGGCCCATCAGCAGCAGCGCCCCCCACATGGCCTTCGACGTGGTATTCGCCGCCTCCTCCGCGGTCTGCCCGGCCTGCTGCTGCACCTGTCCCGCCACCTGCGACACCTGCTGCCGCGCGTTGCCGATGGCCGTCTGCACGCGGTCGGCCGCGCGCTCGGCCTCGGCGCGGCTCATCCCCGTGCGCGCGGCGATCACGTTGGTCAGATCGTCGCGGCTCACCTCACCCGCGGTCGCGCTCACCCGGTCCGAGATCTCCTGCGCCACCTGCCGGTTGCTGGCGCCGCCCGCCGCCGTCTGCCCGGCCGCCTGCGCCTGCTGCTGCAGGGTGTCGGGAGAAAGCGCGGGGTTCCCCGTCTGCTCCAGCGCGCGTTCGATCTCCTGCCGCAGCGCCTCCGCGTCGACGCTCCCGGCCTGCCCGATGGCCGCGCCGCCCAGCTGCCCCACCGCGCCGACGGCCGCGCCCGCCGTGGCCGCCGTGGCGCGCGTGATCAGGTCCACGGCGCCGCCCAGCACGCGCCCCATCCCCACCGACGCCATGTACAGCGCCAGCAGCAGCGACAGCGACCACATCACCACGCCGTGCACCATCCCGTCGCCGCGGGTCAGGATCCCCGCCATGCGCCCCGTGGTCATCCCCCCGATGAACATGGTGACGATGGCGGTCAGCGCGAACCAGATGATCACGCCGATCCCCAGGGCGCGCGCGCTGTCGCCCTGGCCCGGGTCGAAGGCGGTGAGCCCGATGGCGGCGCCCAGGGTGGTGAACACCATCTGCAGCGCCGTCGCCACCACGAAGCCGGCGAAGATGCCGCCCCAGCTGAGCCGGAACCCGGTGTGCTCGATCACGGGATCCGCCGCCACGCCCCTGCGCGTCACGTCGATCTCGGCCATTTCAGTCTCTCTCTGCCGTTGGCTGCCCGGAGCCCCTGCCGCGGCCGCCTTGCGCCGCGGCTCCTCACCCCTCCGGTCCGGGCGGCGGCCGACCGGCTGCAAGATGGCGTCCAGACCTGCCACAAAGCTGCTACAGATCGGGATCCGCGGCCCCCCCTGGACGACCCGGGGATGCCGTAAGCCGGCGGGGATGCGGGGTTTGCCATCCGGGGCGGCGGCGGATAGATTCCGCCGTCTTCACCGCCCCCTTTGCGAAGAGACGTAGATCGTGCATAGATCGGCACTTGCCCACACCGACACCTTCGTTCGCCGGCACGTGGGGCCGGACGACGGCGAGATCCGGCGCATGCTGGACGTGGTCGGCTATCCGTCGCTGGACGCGCTGGTGGACGCCACCATCCCCGCGTCCATCCGCATGGACCGTCCCCTGGCCCTGGGCCCGGAGCGCAGCGAGTACGAGCTGCTGCGCGAGCTGCGGACGATGATGTCGAAGAACCGGGTGTTCCGCAGCTGCCTGGGGATGGGGTACCACGACTGCATCACCCCGCCCGTCATTCAGCGCAACATCCTGGAGAACCCGGGATGGTACACGCAGTACACGCCCTACCAGGCCGAGATCGCGCAGGGGCGGCTGGAGGCGCTGCTCAACTTTCAGACGATGGTGGTGGACCTGACCGGGCTTCCCATCGCCAACGCCTCGCTTCTGGACGAGGGCACCGCCGCCGCGGAGGCGATGGCCATGGCGTACGGCATCTCCGGCGGCGAAAAGAACACCTTCTTCGTCTCGTCGCTCTGCCACCCGCAGACCATCGACGTGGTGCGCACGCGCGCGCGGGCCCGCGGCATCGACGTGGTGGTGGGGGACGTGGAGCGGTTCGACTTCACCCGGCCCGTGTTCGGCGTGCTGCTGCAGTATCCCGCCACCGACGGCGAGGTGGCCGACTACCGCCCGTTCACGCAGCGGGCGCGCGAGGAGGGGATCGTCGTGGTCGCGGCGGCGGACCTGCTCTCGCTGGTGCTGCTGGCGCCGCCCGGGGAGTGGGGGGCGGACATGTGCGTGGGGACCACGCAGCGCTTCGGGGTGCCGATGGGGTTCGGCGGGCCGCACGCGGCGTTCTTCAGCTGCCGCGACGAGTACAAGCGCCAGATCCCCGGCCGCATCATCGGCGTGAGCGTGGACGCGGACGGCAACCCCGCGCTGCGCATGGCGCTGCAGACCCGCGAGCAGCACATCCGCCGGGAAAGGGCCACCAGCAACATCTGCACGGCGCAGGTGCTGCTGGCGGTGATGGCGGGGATGTACGCGGTGTACCACGGGCCCGACGGGCTGCGCGCCATCGCCGAGCGGGTGCACACGCTGGCGGAGCTGCTGGCGGCGGGCGCCGAGCGGCTGAACTACCGGGTGGTGCACGGCGCCTTCTTCGACACGGTGCGGATCGACGTGGGGACGCGGGTGGGCGGCATCGTGGCCGCGGCGCGCGACCGCGGCATCAACCTGCGCGCCTACGACGAAACCTCCATCTGCATCGCCCTGGACGAGACTACGGGGGTGGACGACGTGGAGGAGATCCTGGTCGCCCTCAACCGCGGCTCGCCCCTGGGCTTCAGCGCGGACCAGCTGCTGGACGGGCTGGGCTCCGGGCTGGCGGACGGCTTCCGGCGCGCGAGCGCCATCCTGGAGCACCCGGTGTTCAACCGGTACCACAGCGAGACGGAGATGCTGCGGTACATCCGCACGCTGGAAAGCCGCGACCTGTCGCTCACGCACAGCATGATCCCCCTGGGCTCGTGCACCATGAAGCTGAACGCCACCGTGGAGATGCTCCCGGTGACGTGGCCGGAGGTGAGTCGCATTCACCCCTTTGCCCCGCCGGAGCAGACGGCCGGGTACCAGGCGCTCTTCCGGTCGCTGGAGGCGGACCTGGCGGAGATCACCGGCTTCGACGCCGTGTCGCTGCAGCCCAACGCGGGAAGCCAGGGCGAGTTCGCGGGGCTGCTGGTGATCCGCGAGTACCACGCGGCGCGCGGCGAGGGGCACCGCGACGTGTGCCTGATCCCGCAGTCGGCGCACGGCACCAACCCCGCCAGCGCGGTGATGGCGGGGATGAAGGTGGTAGTGGTCGGCTCCACCGCCGAGGGGAACGTGGACCTGGACGACCTGCGCCGAAAGGCGGACCAGCACGCGGAGAACCTGTCGGCGCTGATGATCACCTATCCCAGCACCCACGGCGTGTTCGAGTCGGAGATCCGCGAGATCTGCGAGATCGTCCACCGGCGGGGCGGGCAGGTGTACATGGACGGCGCCAACATGAACGCGCAGGTGGGGCTGTGCCGCCCCGGCGACTTTGGCGCGGACGTGTGCCACCTGAACCTGCACAAGACCTTCTGCATCCCCCACGGCGGCGGGGGCCCGGGGATGGGTCCCATCTGCGTGGCCAGGCACCTGGCCCCGTACCTCCCCGGCCATCCGGTGGTCCCCGTGGGCGGCGAGGCGCACGGCGCGGTCTCGGCGGCGCCGTGGGGAAGCCCCAGCATCCTCCCCATCTCGTGGGTCTACATCCACCTGATGGGCGCGGAGGGGCTCACGCACGCCACCAGGGTGGCGATCCTGAACGCCAACTACGTCGCCCGGCGCCTGGACGAGCACTACCCCGTGCTCTACCGCGGCCGCAACGGCACCGTGGCGCACGAGTGCATCGTCGACATGCGGCAGCTCAGGGGCAGCGCCGGGATCGAGGTGGAGGACGTCGCCAAGCGGTTGATGGACTACGGCTTCCACGCGCCCACGGTCAGCTTTCCGGTCGCGGGGACCATGATGATCGAGCCCACGGAAAGCGAGGCGCTGGGCGAGCTGGACCGCTTCGTCGAGGCGCTGGTGATGATCCGCGACGAGATCCGCGAGATCGAGGCGGGGATCGCCGACCGGCGCGACAACCTGCTCAAGAACGCGCCCCACACCGCCGCCGCCGTCACCGCGGACGCGTGGACGCGCGCCTACGGCCGGGAGCGCGCCGCCTTCCCGGCGGGGTGGGTGCGCGAGCGCAAGTTCTGGCCGGCCGTCGCACGCGTGAACAACGCCGCCGGCGACCGCAACCTGGTGTGCAGCTGCCCCCCCGTGGACATGTACGCGCGGGTCTGACGCACCCTGTCCGTTCCGGTGGATGATGACGGCCCGGCGCTCCCCGCGAGCGCCGGGCCGCCTGTCGTTCGAGGGCTGGCGCGCCCCGCACTCCCTGTCTACCTTTCGCCGTTCACTCCGTGCACCTGAAAGCGAGGGACCGCTTGTGCAACGGGTAGCATCATGCTACCATGGGAGGGGCGGATGGGGAGAGGTGTGCCAACGTACGACCTGCATGAGCTTCAGCGGCTCATCGGGCAGGGGCCGGTATCTTCCTGGACTACGATTACGGCGGAGAGAGGGGCAGCGGAGCTGAAGCTGCAACGGAGCGACATCATCGAGGCCGTGCTGGAGCTGATGCCGCAACACTTCTACAAGAGCATGGAATCGGAGCAGTGTCCTGGCCTATGGCAGGATGTGTATCACCTGAACCGCGGCGGCGTCGTGCTGTACATCAAGCTTCAAATGAGTCCGGACGGGCGCGCGGTGGTTGTGCAGTTCAAGAGGAGGTGAGTCGTGGATCAAAAAGAGGTTTGTCCCCTCTGCGGTGGAATCGCCGTCCTGGTGGAGGCGCCGAACACCTTGAGGATGGGAGATCGCACGGTCACCTTCACGGATCTATTCTACCGATGCGACCGCTGTGACGAGGGGTACTTCAACGGCGGGATGATGGACGACTCGCTCCGCCGCGCGACCGCCGTCATCCGCGCGGAGGACGGGCTGCTGGCGCCGGACGAGATCGTCGCACTGCGGAAGAAGTACGGGCTCACGCAGGCGGAGCTGGAGCGGCTGATCGGCGCGGGGGCCAAGACGGTGGTGCGATGGGAGCGCGGGACGGTGGCGCAGAACAAAACGGCCGACACGCTGCTCCGCGTGCTGCTCGACCATCCCGGCGTAGTGGCGGGGCTCAAGAAGCAGAACGGCCTCGTCAAACCCGGCCGCCGGCCCGCATCGGCGGCCGGCACCCGGAAGCCGAAGAGCGCCGCGGCGGCCGCGAAGTAAAGACCGCTCCGCAGATACAGTCGCTCAGTTCCTCAGTCGCTCGCGGCTGCGCTGACCTGTGGGACGGAACGGCGAAACGAAACTGTCATTCCGAAGGAGGCGTGCGCGATCCTCACCCGTGCCGGATCTTCAGCGCCGACTGAGGAATCTACTCACCCGTGCTGGTGCTCAGCCCTTCGGCTGAGCACCGCCCACCAGCCTTCCCTTCAGCGAGGCGCCGCGCCACGGCTCCCCGCCGTGGGGGGCGCAGCCGCTCCTGCCGGCGGGCCTACGCGTCGAACGCGATCATCCGGCGCATGGTGGCGCGCGTGACGGCGGCGGGAATGGAGGCGAGAAGCAGCTCGCGGATGCGCACCGCCGCCGCGTGCTGCCACTGCGCCATCTGGCCGTAGCGCAGCGACTCGCGCGTGATCCATGCCGTGCGGCGGAACCTGCGCCGCTCGAAGGCGCGCAGCGCGGCCTGGACGTCGTCGGTCTCGCAGAGGGAGCGGGCCAGGACGGCCGCGTCCTCGATTGCCATGCATCCCCCCTGCCCCAGGTTGGGCGTGGTGGGGTGCGCCGCGTCGCCCAGCAGCGTCGCGCGGCCGCGCCCCCAGCGCCGCACCGGCGGGCGGTCGAAGGTGCCGTTCTTGAGGATCTCTGCGTCCGGCGTCGCCTCGATCAGCTGGGGGATGGGGCGGTGCCAGGCGGCGAACAGGCGCAGCAGCCGCGCCTTGCGCCCCTGAGGCCCGTCGTCCGCGCCGTCCGGCTCGTTGGCCGTGGCCCACCACGCGATCCGCCCCCCGCCGATGGGTACGATGCCGAACCGCTGCCCCCGCCCCATCGTTTCCGTCAGCGTGGGCCACTCCACCGCGCCCGCCGGCGCCACCCCGCGCCAGACGGGGTAGCCGCGGTAGATGGGATCGCCGTCGCGCAGCACCTGCCGGCGCACCGCGGACCAGAGGCCGTCCGCGCCCACCAGGAACGGCCCCTCCACCGTCCCCGCCTCACCGAAGTCGGCCTCCACGCCGTGCGCGGACTCGGACAGCCCCCTGAACTCCGCGCCGGTGCGCACGGCCCAGGGCGGCAGTGCGTCGGCGAGGACCGCGTGCAGGTCGGCGCGGTGGATGAGGACGGCGGGCGCGTCGGCGGGGGGCAGGGGCATGGTGGCCAGGACGGCGCCGCGGGACGTGCGCATCTCCCCGTCCACGAAACGAAAGCCACGGCGCAGGATCTCGTCCAGCAGCCCCCAGCGGCGCAGCTGGCGGGTGGCGTTGGGCCACAGGCTGATGCCGGCGCCCACCTCGCGCAGC
>JAHWJJ010000232.1 GCA_019348475.1 Gemmatimonadota bacterium
GCAGCTGCTCCACGGCGGCGGGGCGGTAGACGTCGCACGCCACCAGGCGCGTCTGCCGCATCTCGCGCTTCATCCGCCGCGCGATCTTGCCGGCGGTCGTCGTCTTACCGGAGCCCTGCAGCCCCACCATCATGATGACCGTGGGCGGTATGGGCGCCAGCACCAGAGGCGCCTTCTTTTCGCCCAGCATCGACGTCAGCTCCTCCTGGACGATCTTCACGAGCTGCTGGCCCGGAGAAACCGCCTTGAGGACGCGCTCGCCCATCGCCTTCTCTTCCACGCGCTTCATGAAGTCGCGCGTGACCTGGAAGTTGACGTCGGCCTCCAGCAGCACGCGGCGAATTTCGCGCAGCCCCTCGCGGATCATGGGCTCCGTGAGAACACCGCGCTGCCGCAGGCCGGACAGCACGCCTTCGAGCTTGTCGCTTAGCTGGTCGAACACCTGGTCGCCGCCGCTGGGAAAAGCCGAAACGCCGCCCGGGCCGGTGAACCCGGCCGAGCGGGAGATGCAAAGCCCAACAACGTACAAGAAATCCGCTGTTTCGACAACCCTTCGCCCCACGCCGGTGCAGCACGGCGGGGCCCGCGCCTGAAGCCGCCGCAACAACGGCGGAAAGCCCCGCAAACTGCGCGGGGCTTCAACGGCGAGGGCGCGCGGGTGGGCAGCCGGCCCGCGCGCGGCAGGAGCAGTCCGCGAAGGCGGGCTTCAGCGGTTTTCCAGCGGCGGATTCATTCGCTCCCGGCGCCGCGCCACGCCGTCCATCGACCACCAGAGCGCGGCATGCGCAGGGACGGACAGCCACGCGTCAACTGCCGTCGCCGCGGCTCCGCAGGGCCGAGCGCAGGGCGCCGGGCCCGTACGACACCGCAGCCAGCCCGAACCCGATCACCACGGGAAGGCCGAAGGTAAAGACGCGCCAGGCCAGCATCAGCCCCGGGTCCGCGGCCCCTTCGTCGCCCGCGACGCCGCCGGCGAACGCCAGTTCCACGGCACCGGCGCCGGCGGGGGTGGGAAGGAGGAATTGCCCGTAGGTAAGGGCGAACGAGGCGGTGATCATCACCGGCAGGGCCGTGGGCGGGCCCGAGGCCGCGGCCAGCACGGGAAGGATTGCGACGCGGCAGGCCACGCTCAACGCCGTCAGGGGAACGCTGGCCGCCAGCGGCCACCCCGCGGCGGCGCGCAGCAGGGCCGCGGTGGGACGGGCGGAGGGTGCCGCCCCGATGCCGGCGCGCCGCAGCCGCCGCGCCAGCAGCACGGCCAGCACGAAGACCACGGCCAGCACCACCAGCCACTCCGCGCCTCGCCGCGCCGCCGCGATCACGTCCGGCCCCACCTCCGCCCACCAGTCGTCCGCGAACAGCCATCCCACCACCCCCGCACACGCCGCGACTACGGCGGAGTAGGCGGCAACCTCCACAGCCAGCACCGCGGCGAGCGGGGGAAAGGGCAGGCCGGCCCGCAGCAGCCCCAGCAGCCGCGCCCCTTCTCCGCCCAGCCGCATGGGCGTGACCGCCGCCGCCGCGTCCCCGAACGCGTTGGCGGTGAACACGTCCCCAAAGCGGACGCGCAGCCCGGCGCCGCGCGCGAACAGGTGAATGCGCAGGGCGCGGGCGGCCATGTCGACCCCGACGAGCAGCGCGCAGAACAGGTAGGTGGCGATCAGGACTCCCTCCGCGCGGTGGATGACGGGGATGCGTCTACGGGGCGGCACCGCGGCTGGGTGTACGTGCGCGGCGAGCGCGGGGTTCCGACCCGCGCAGCCGGGCCGCCACCACCCGGCCGGCGGGCGGTGCGCGCGCCGCGCCGAGCGCGTAGCTTGCACGTCGCGTGCGGGATGCGCGCAGAGCTGCAGTGCGGAAGTGCGAAAGTGCGAAAGTGCGAAAGTGCTCGCGCCGTCGGCACTCCCGCACTCACACACTCCCGCACCAACGCACCAACGCGCTCCGACACTCCCCACTCACGCACTCACGCACTCACGCACTCACGCACTCACGCACTCACGCACTCCATAAGAGGACGGGATGGGGATCGGCACCGAGGTCGTGATCGTACTGCTGCTGCTGGTGGCCAACGGCGTGTTCTCCATGAGCGAGATCGCCCTGGTGTCGTCGCGCAAGCCGCGGCTGCAGCAGCGCGCCGAGGCCGGCGACCAGGCCGCCGGCCGCGCCCTGCGCCTGGCCGAGCACCCGGAGCGCTTCCTGGCCACGGTGCAGGTGGGGATCACGCTGGTGGGCACGCTGGCGGGCGCGTTCGGCGGCGCGGCCATCGCGGAGCCGCTGGCCGTGTGGCTGCAGCAGTATCCCGCCGTGGCCCAGTACGCCAGGCCGCTCTCCCTGGGCATCGTCGTCCTTGGGATCACCTACCTCTCCCTCATCGTGGGCGAGCTGGTGCCCAAGCAGATCGGCCTGAACCACCCCGAGCGCATCGCGGCGGCCATGGCGGGGCCCATGGACGTGGTCTCGCGCGTGGCGCGGCCGCTGGTGTGGCTGCTGACCACGTCCACGCGCCTGGTCCTTCGCCTGCTGCGCATCCGCAAGCCCACGGAGCCGCCGGTGACGGAGGCGGAGATTGCGGTGCTTCTGGAGCAGGGAACGCAGGCGGGGGTGTTCGAGGAAGAAGAGCAGGAGCTGGTGGAGCGCGTCTTCTGGCTGGCCGACCAGCGTGTGGTCTCGCTGATGACGCCGCGCCACCGCATCGTCTGGCTGGACGTGGCCGCCTCGGCGGAGGAGCACCGCCGCGCGATGGTGCAGCACCGTTACTCGCGCTACCTGGTGTGCGACGACGGGCTGGACCACGTGCTGGGCATGGTGGAGGTCAAGGACCTGTGGGCGGCGGAGCTTTCCGGCGCGCGCGTGGAGGACCTGCGGCCGCTGCTCCGGCAGCCGCTGTTCGTCCCCGAAAGCACCCGCGCGCTGGGAGTGCTGGAGCAGTTCCGCGAGACGGGGACGCACCTGGCGCTGGTGGTGAACGAGTACGGCGGCACCGAAGGGCTCGTCACGCTGAACGACGTGCTGGAGGAGTTCTCGGGTGAGATGGGAAGCGGCGGCGTTCCCGCCGCGCCACCGGTGGTGCGCCGCGACGACGGATCCCTGCTGGTGGACGCGTCGCTCTCGATGGAGCAGTTCCGCGAGTTCCTGGAGCTGGAGGACCGCCGCCACGAAGCGCGCGAGTACCGCACCGTGGGCGGGTTCGTCTTCACCACGCTGGGCCACGTGCCGCGGCCGGGCGAGCACTTTGCCTCCAACGGCTACCGCGTGGAGGTGGTGGACATGGACGGCAACCGCGTGGACAAGGTGCTCGTCGCCCCGCTCCCCGATCACCCCGCCGCCCGCGGTTCCGCGGACGAGGATTGATCCGCCCGGCGCGCGGCGACGAGAGTTCCAGAGGATTCGTCGCGCCAGGCGGGGGGGCGGTCGTGGGCGGCTTTTCTCCGGCGCGCGGGGCGAGATCGGCCTGCTCTCGCATCTCCGGGCCGGCGAGGCGCCACCTGTGGCCGGAGCTTTGCGACGCGGCGGCGGCAGATCGCGACGCTGCACCATGAATGCACCCGGGATTCCCCTTTCGATGCCTCTCCAGGCGCGTTCCGACCTTCCCAGCGACGGCCCCGGCGGGGACGAGGGGCACGAAGCCGTCGTGGAGCAGCTGCGCTCGCAGGCGGAGCTGCTGCTCGAGCAGGCCGCCGAGCTGGAGGTGCTGAACGAGGAGCTTGCGGGGGCGGCGGCGCGGCTGCAGGGGCTGGTGGATTCCGCGCTGGACGCCATTGTGGTGACGGATTCCGCCAGCCGCATCCTGGAGTGGAACCACCACGCCGAAACCATCTTCGGCTGGCCCCAGGCGGAGGTGCGGGGGCGCACGCTGGGCGAGACCATCATCCCCGCCCGCTACCGCCAGGCGCACGACCGGGGCGTGCGGCACTACCTGGAGTCGGGCGAGGGGCCCATCCTCAACCGCCGCATCGAGATCAGCGCGCTGCACCGCGACGGCCGCGAGTTCCCCGTGGAGCTGACGGTCGCCGCCACGCGCTGGGGCGCCGAGGTGGTCTTCACCTCGTTCATCCGCGACATCACCGAACGCAAGCAGGCCGAGGCGTACCTGGCGGCCCAGTACGCCGTCACCCGCGTGCTGGCGGAGACGTCGACCGCGGAAGACGCCGCGCCCCGCGTGCTGGAGGCGCTCTGCCGCGCGCTGGAGTGGGACCTGGGGATCTTCTGGCTGGTGGACGGCGACGGGGCGCTGCGCCCCTCGGCCAGCTGGAGCGTGCCGGAGGTGGCGGGTCAGGGCTTCGAGGAGGTCAGCGCCCAAATGCGCTTCGTCCGCGGGCGCGGGCTGCCCGGGCGCGTGTGGCAGCGCGCCGCGCCGGAATGGATCCCCGACGTCACCCGCCACCCGGACTTCCCGCGTAGCGATGCCGCGGCCGCGGCGGGGCTGTGCGCAGCCTTCGCCTTTCCCGTGGTGGTGGGAACCGAGTACATCGGCACGATGGAGTTCTTCAGCCGGCGGGCGGTGGAGCCCGGAGCCGCGCTGCTGGATTCCATGGCCGCCATGGGGAGCGACATCGGCCAGTTCCTCAAGCGCAAGCAGGCCGAAGAGGCCGTGCGTGTGCGCGAGGAGGCGCAGCGCTTCTTCGCCGGCGTCAGCGCCACCCTGGCGGCGTCCACGCCGGATTTCGCGGGCACCATCAGGGCCCTGGCGCGGCTGGCGGTGCCGTTCCTGGCCGACCGCTGCGGCATCTACCTGGCGGGCGAGGACGGGCAGCTGCGCCTGGTGCACCGCGCCCGGGCCGGCGCGCCCGACGAGCCGCGCGAGGCGCACGCCGACACCCCTCCCGTTCCGCCGGGGCACCCGCTGCGCGAGGTGGTGCAGACGGGGGAGCCGCGGGTGATCCCGCCGGGGGACGGCGAGGCGGGCGAGGAATCGCGCGTGCTGGTGCCGCTGCGGGCGCGCGGGCGCACCCTGGGCGCGCTCTCGCTGGCCGCCGGCCCCGGGCGCCGGCCGTACCACGCGGGCGACGCCAGGGCGGCGCTGGAGTTCGCGGACCGCGCCGCGCTGGCGGTCGACAACGCGCGCCTCTTTGCCCAGGTGGAGGAGGCCAACCGCGCCAAGAGCCAGTTCCTGGCCACCATGAGCCACGAGCTGCGCACGCCGCTGAACGCCGTGCTGGGCTACACCAGCCTGCTGGAATCCGGGATCCCGGAACCGCTGTCGGACGCCGTCCTGCAGTACGTGGGGCGCGTGGGCCTTTCCGCACGGCACCTGTCGCAGCTGATCGAAGAGATCCTGGCCTTCTCGCGGCTGGAGGCGGGGCGCGAGACCGTAGCGGCCGCGCCGGTGGACGTGGGCGAGGTGGTGCGCGAGGTGGAGGCGATCGTTGAGCCGCTGGCGCGCGAGAAGGGGCTGCGGCTGGTGGTGAACGCGGCGGCGCCCTCGCCCCCGCTGCGCACTGATCCGCGCAAGCTGCGGCAGATCCTGCTGAACCTGCTGGGGAACGCGATCAAGTTCACGGCTCGGGGCGAGATCGTCTTCACCACCCGCGCGCAGGACGGCGACGTGCTGTTCTGTGTGCGCGACACGGGGGTGGGCGTTCCGCGCGAGCACCTGGAGCGCATCTTCGAGCCCTTCTGGCAGGTGGAACAGGGGAACACGCGCGTGGCGCAGGGCACCGGCCTGGGCCTCAGCGTCAGCCGGCGGCTGGCGCACCTGCTGGGCGGCACCCTGCACGCGGAAAGCCGCCCGGGCGAGGGGAGCACCTTCGTCCTGCGCCTTCCCTCCACCCCGCCCGGGTAACTCGCGAGTTTGGGGTGACTGGCGCCAGTCTATGCTGACAGGCCACCACGGTGAGCTCCTCCGGATGATTGGACGGGCTCGATCGTCTATTCCCTATTCCCTATTCCCTATTCCCTCTACCGGGACGCAAAAAGGCCGGGTCCAGCGATGATGCTGGCCCGGCCTTTTCTGGTAAGTGGAGCTGGCGGGAATCGAACCCGCGTCCGCCTACAGATCCCTCGCGACGTCTACGTGCGTATCCCCCTGTTCTGTTCTCCTCGTCCGCTCATCGGCCAGTGGGAGGCCCATCGCGAACCAGCCGTGAAAGTCTCGCCCGCGCCGTCACGGCGCCAAACGCAGGCCAGCCAGAATTTGATGACGCCCGCCGGCCCGCCTCAGGCGGGGCTGACCGGAAGACGGGAGGTAAGGAAACCGCTAGGGTCTCTACTTACGCAGCCAGAGCGAAGTTATCGTTCGCGGTTACTGGTTTCCCGGAGGTTTTACGAGGTATCCGAGGACCTCGGCACGCAGCCACGGCTTCACCGTACACGTCGAAACCTTGACAGCCCCAAACCCGTGTTTTCAACCGACGCTCCCAATCTACCAGCGCGGCCCCGTCCTGTCAATCCCGTTGGGGCGCAACGAGTTACGTCCACCGGCCCGGCCCCCGCCCCCCTCCTGGCCTTCCTCCCAGGCAACCGGCGTGCCCCGCGCGCCCCGGGGCGCGCCGCATCCGCCCTCGCCCGCCCGCAAACGACTGCCTGCAAACAGGTTAGGCCCGCATCTTGCTTTCCTGGAAAGTACATGCACGGGTCACCGGCCTTCGGTGGCCTGCCTTGTTTTTTCTACCTGGAGCAGAGCGATGAAGACAACCGTGTTTGCGGCGGTACTGGCGGCGGTGGCGGCTTCGGCGGCGGACGTGCAGGCGCAGATGGGGATCCCGCTGTCGGTGGAGGGGCGCCTGGACTACGCCGTCCCCACCGGCGACTTCGACGACGCGGTGGACGAGGGGGTGTCGGTGAGCGGCGGCGTGTCGCTGGGCGTGCGGCCCGGGCTGGCGCTGTACGGCACCTACAGCAACACCCGCTTTGGCGTGGGCCTTACCAGCGACGACGAGCCGCACGCGGAGGACAGCGGCTTTTCGGTGGGGCTGACCGCCGCCCTCCCCGGCGGCAGCGCGCGCGTGGCGCCGTGGATCGGAGCCGGCGCCGTGTTCCACACGCTGGAGCTGGGCGGCGTGGAAGAGGGGATCGACGAGTCGGTGGGCTTCGAGGTGGGGGGCGGCGTGGCGATCGGCCTGACTCGGAACGTGCGCCTGACGCCAGGCGTGGGCTTCCGCCGCTACAGCGCCGAGCTTCCCGCGCTGCTGGGGACGCGGGAGATGGACGTGTCGTACTTCACCGCCGGCGTGGGGCTGAACTTCTCGTTCTGAGCCGTCCGGCGACCGGAAGCGGCGCGCGGCCCGGGCTGGATGCGCGGAGTGCATCGCGCGACCGCCCCGGCCCTCG
>JAHWJJ010000015.1 GCA_019348475.1 Gemmatimonadota bacterium
GCAGGGCCACCGCCCGCGCCGCGCGCCAGCGGGCCGCGGTGGATCGCGGCGTGCCGGCGGAGCGGGGGGAGAACACGAACACCTTCCTTTTCCAGCTGCGCGCCGGCCGCCGCCTGCGCCAGGCGACGGCGGCGGTAGACGATGCGGGACAGCAGGATGCTGAACTCGTACAGCAGCACCAGCGGCGCCATCATCATGAGCGTCACCGTGATCACGTCGCCGGGGGTGAGCACGGCGGCCAGGATGGTGATGCCGGCGACGGCGTGGCGGCGCTTGCTGGCCAGGAACTCCGGCGTGACCAGCCCCAGCGCCGACAGGATCAGGATCACCACCGGCAGCTCGAAGACGATCCCGAACGCCAGCAGCAGCCGCGTCACCATGGCCATGTACGGCCCGATGACGATGGACTGCTCCAGGAACTCCGTCTGAAAGCTCATGGTGAACCTGAGCGTCATGGGCAGCACCACCTTGTAGCTCATCACCACCCCGGCCACGAAGAGCACCATCCCCATGTACAGCGCGGGGACGATCACCCGCTTTTCCGACGGCAGCAGCGCGGGGGCCAGGAACGCCCACACATGGTAGATGACGATGGGCGACGCCAGCACCAGCCCCGCGATCAGCGCCAGCTTCAGCGTGACGAAGAACGGGTCCGTAGGGCTCAGGTACTTGAGCTTGCCACCCTCCAGAAGCGGCTCGATGGGGCGGATGAGGAGCATCATGGCGTCCATCCGGTCCACCAGGATGAAGCCGATGATGGCCCCGCCGACGACGGCCAGCAGGCTCCACAGGGCCCGCCAGCGCAGCTCCTCCAGGTGGTCCAGAAAGGGCATCTCGCCCGGGTTGCGTCCCAGCTTGCTCATTACCCCTTCAGCCCTTCACCAAGAAACCGATGGAGCGTCCGCGGACGCCGCGGCGCTCCATCCTCATTCGTCCCTATCGGGCGGTGCCGTCCGCCTCGCCCGGGGCGGGGGGCTCCAGCGGCAGCTCGTAGTGCGCGCGGTGCATCTCGCGCTGCGCCTGCCGGTTGGCCAGGTCCCGGAACTCGTGGTAGAACTCCTCGGGATCCTGAAAGTTTCGGTAGACCGAGGCAAAGCGCACGTAAGCGATGTGGTCGCGCGACTTGAGCCGCTCCATCACCATCCGCCCTAATTCCTGGCTTTCCACCTCGCCGCTCTCGCGGCGGTCCAGCTCGCGCTCGATCTCCTCCACCACCCGGTCGATTTCCGTGGGGCTCACGGGGCGCTTGGCCGTGGCGGTGCGGATGCTGGTGAGCAGCTTGCGCCGGTCGTACGGCTCGCGCTCGCCGTCGCGCTTCAGCACCTGCAGCGGCCGCTCTTCGATGTACTCGTACGTCGTAAAGCGCCGCTCGCAGCGCAGGCACTCGCGGCGGCGGCGCACCGCGCGGCCCTCGCGCACGCTGCGCGAGTCGACCACGCGGTCATCGGTGTGGTGGCAGAAGGGGCAGCGCACGCCTTTAGAACCCCGCTCCCGTCCCGCGGTTCATCGCGTCCCCATCCGCTGCAGCTCGGTGCGCGCCTCGCCCGCCTCGGGGCTGCGCGCGTAGCGCTGGACCACGGCGTTGAAGCGGCTGCGCGCCTCGGTACGGTTTCCGCGCCCCAGCTCCAGCCGCCCCATCCGCAGCAGCGCCGCCGGGGCGCGGGCGGAGGTGGGATACAGCTCCACCACCCTGCCGTACGCGGTGATCGCGTTCGCCGGCTCGCGCCCCTGCTCGTAGCTCTGGCCGATGTTGTATTGCGCGTCCGCGGCCAGCCGGTGCTGCGGGTGGGCGCGCAGAAACTCCTCGAACCCCGCGCGCGCCGTGCCCACCGAGCCGCGCCGCAGCGCGCCCAGCGCGGCGTCGTACAGCTCCTGCGGATCGCCGGCGGCCTGCTCCCCGCCGCCCCCGCCGTCGCGCCCGGCGGCGGCGGCGGCCTCCTGCGCGCGGCGGGCCTCGGCCGCGCTCTGCTCGATCTGCTGGCGCAGGCCGGAGAGCTGGGCCTGGTTCTGTCCGCTCAGCTCCTGGATCTGCACCAGCTGCCGGTCGATGGCCAGCAGCCGGTTGGCGAAGTCGCCGCGCAGCCGCACGTTCTGGTCGCTCAGCGAGTCCAGCATGGCTTCCGTGCGCCCCAGCAGCACGCGGAACAGCGAGTCCTGGTGCGCGCGCTGCGCGGCCATGTCGAGCCGCAGGTCGCGCACGTCCTGCTTGGTGGCGCACCCGGCGGCGAACGGGAGCAGCGCGGCGGCCACGAGCAGCCGGCGCATTACCGCAGCTCCTCGGGCACCACCGTCACCTGCCCGCCGATGATGCCGAACTCCGCGCGGCGGTTGCGGGACCACGCGGCTTCGCCCTCGCCCTCCACCAGCGGGCGCTCCTTGCCGAAGCTGACGGTGGTGAAGCGGGCGGGGTCGATGCCGTAGTTGGCCAGGAACGCGCGCACGGCCTCGGCGCGGCGCTGGGCCAGGGCCAGGTTGTACTCCGTGCTGCCGCGCTGGTCGGCGTGGCCCTCGATGCGCAGGCGCACGTTGGGGTTGGCGGCCAGGACGGCGGCTTTCAGGCGCAGCTGGTCCTCGGCCTCGCTGCCGATCTGGTCGCTGTCGTATTCGAAGAACACGATCTCGGTGAGCACGTCGCGGGCGCCGGCGGCCATGCGCTCCAGCCGCTCCCGCTCCAGCCGGTCGCGCTCGGCCCGGTCCCGCTCGGCGCGCTCGTTGGCCATGCGGATGCTGTCTTCGCGCGCGGCGTCGTTCCCGGTGACGATCGTCGTTCCCCCGTCCGGCGCGGGCGCGGTCTGCGGGCGCTTTTTGCACGCGCCCAGGGCGGTGAGCGGGACGAGGGCACAGATCACGGCGTGGCGCAGCTTCATCGGCTTCTCCTGGCGGTCTTGGTTGGTTGTGGGGTGTTCGTGCGTTAACGCTGGCTTGTGGAAGCTGAGGTGTGTCTCGGCCGGCCGGAGGCGTGGGCCCCTCCCCCGGCCCCTCCCCGCTCGTTCCGCGCGAAGAGGGGGACTTCGACGACGTGCGGGCAGGCTGCCTTTCCATCTCCCTTCCCCCACGCAGTTTGTGGGGGAAGGGCCGGGGATGGGGGGCGGCCCGCCCACGCACCACCCCGTCCACTCGGCGCGATCCCCGCCCGGTCCCCCACCCCCCCTCCCCCGGCGAACTGCGCCGCGGGAGGGGGGAGAACTTCGGTGACCGAGCGACAGCCCGTCTCACGTCACCCTTTCCCCACGCAGTTTGTGGGGGAAGGGCCGGGGATGGGGGCGCGCGGCGCTCGCGCCATTCCTTCCGAAGCTCACTGCGTTGTCCCTCCGGCTCCGCCCGGCCCTTACGCCCCTACCGCCCCGCCCGCACCAGCGTGGGCGACCAGTCCGGCAGGCCGAAGCCGCGGCCGCGCAGCAGCGGGCGCACGTTTCCGGTAACGGTGTCCAGCACGAAGAGGCCGCCGCCGTCGCGGTCCGACACGAAGACGATGTGCCGGCCGTCCGGCGCCCAGCTGGGGTCCTCGTTGTGGCCGCGGTCCGTCAGCATGCGCGGGGTGCCGCCGTCCGCGCTGACGGCGGCGATCTGCATCCGCCCGTTAACCCGGGTGTGGTACGCGATGGCCGGCCCGGCGGGCGACCAGTCGGGCGAGGTGCTGTAGCCGCGCCCGCCGTATGCGTACGACGACACCAGCCGCGGCTCGCCGCCGGGGCTCATCACGTAGATCTGCGGCTCGCCCAGGCGGTCGCTGACGAAGGCGAAGCGCCGCCCGTCCGGCGACCAGGTGGGCGACAGGTTCTCGTATCCGCGGCCGCGCGTCTGCTGCCGCAGCCCGTCGGGGCCGATGGTGGCGATCTCGGTGTGTCCGCCCACGGTGGTCGCGAACGCCACCGTCCGCCCGTCCGGCGCGTACGAAGGGGTGATGTTGATCCCACCGCGGTCCGAGAGCACGCGGTCCTCGCCGGTGGAAAGGTTGCGCTCGTACAGGAGCGGCGCGCCGCTGCGGAACGACGTGTACGCGATGCGCCCGCCGTCCGGAGACCACGAGGGGGAGAGCGAAATGGACCCGTCGTTCGTGATCCGGGTGACGTTCTCGCCGTCCGAATCCACGACGTAGATCTCCTTGGACCCGCGCCCCTGCGTCACGAACGCGATGCGGGACGCGGCCATCCCCGGCTCGCCGGTGGCCCAGCGGACCACCGCGTCGGCGGCGGCGTGCACCTGCATGCGGAACGCGCGGCTCCCGGCAGCGGGCAGGGTGAAGCTCCCCTGCCCCTTTACGGTGCCGTACGCCGCGTCGTGCAGGGTGAGGCGGAGCGTGGCGCCGTCCAGCGCGCCCTGCAGCACCCAGGTGGCGCCGCGCTGGCTCCAGGCGTCCAGGTTCAGCGGCTCGCCCGCGCGGGCGCCGGTGGCCTCGGCCATCGCAAAGCGGTCGCTGTACTCCAGGTCGCGCCGCAGGATGGCCGCGACCTCCGCCCCCCCGGCCCCGGCGATGGGCAGGACGACGAAGCCGGGCGCGCGCCCCGTCTCGTACTGCGCGCGCAGACGGACGACGACGCTGTCCTGCGCGGCGGCGGGCGCGGCGGCCAGGGCCGCGGCGGCAGAAACGAACATGAACGCGCGCGTGGCGCGCAGTCTGGAAAGAAACGTCACTCGAATCAGGACTTCGCTGGGGTTCAGCTTCGCGGGGAAAGCTCCACGCACCACCTCCACCGCGCCGGGTCGAACGCCGAGGGGAGCGTACCGAAGGCGCGGCGGCTGCCGGCGGCCTCGGCCGCTTCCATCATCGCGAACCGGAAGGGCGTGCCGCCTCCGCGGACGCGCCGGGCCTCGATGTCGGTCACGCTGCCGTCGCGCTGGATGCGGAAGCACACTTCGCCGGTGGCGCCCGCGCTCTCCGGCGGCGGGCGAAAGAACCGGGTCACCTGGCGCGTCACGTTCTCGCAGTAGCCCTGCACCGGGCACGGGTCACCGTCCGTCCGGACGGTGATCCCCTCGCCCCCCGCGGCGTCCGGGCGCGGCGCGGGCCCCGTGGCCGGCCCGGTGCGGGTGCCCTGCCCCTGCGTGCGGTTGGCCTGGCTCCCCTGCCCGCTCTCCGCGCCCTTCGCCTTCTCCGGCTCCCGCCGCGTGGGCTGGGGCTGCGGGCGCGGCGGCGTCTGCGCCTGCGGCCGCGCGGGCGGCGTGGGCGGACGCTGCGCCGGGCGTTCGGGCTCCCTTCTAGGCTCGGGGGCCTTCTCAGGTTCCTTCGCCGGCTCCGGGCGCGGCGCCGGCGGCGTCGGCGTCGGCGGTGGGGCGGCCGGCTCCGGCTGCACGGGCTGCGGCTCGGGCTCGGCGGGCGCGGCGGGGGCGGGCTCCTGGGCGGCCGGGGGCTCCGCCATCGCCTCCCCCGCCACGTTCGGCGGGGGAGAGACGATGTCGACCGCGATCACTTTCTCTCGCGGCGGCGCCGGCGTTCCCGAAAACGCGGCCATCAGCCCCAGCACGGCCACGTGCAGCACCACCGAGACCGTCAGCGCCGGCCCCGTCCGCATGGCTCCGCGCCGCCGCGGGATCATCGCCCTACCTCCGCTTCGCGGGTTCCGGCTCCGCCACCAGCCCCACGCTGGCGACGTCCGCGGCCTTCATGGCGCCCAGCACCTGCGCCACGCGCCCGTACGGCACCCCCGCGTCCGCGCGCAGGTACACGCTGGACGAGCCGCGCTCGCGCACCATGGCGGGAAAGCGCGCTTCGAACTGCTCCCACGCGACCGCCTCCTGCCCCACGAAGATCTCCCCCGCCTGGTTCACCGACACCATCAGCCCGTCGCTGGCCGGCACCGCCTCCGTGCGGGCGCGGGGGAGCTTGACCTCCACCCCGCCCTGCATCATCGGCGCGGTGATGATGAAGATCACCAGCAGCGTGAGCGCCACGTCCACCAGCGAGGTGACGTTGATCTCGGCCGAGATCCCGGTGTCCTGCCGGTTGCGGCGCCGCGGCATCAGATGCGCCCTTCGCGGGCCAGTGCGCCGATCAGCTCGCTGCTGATCCCCTCCAGCTCGCCCATGAAGCGGTTCAGGCGCCCGGTAAGGTAGTTGTACGCCATCGCTGCCGGAATCGCCACCACCAGGCCGCCGGCCGTGGTCACCAGCGCCTCGGCCACGCCCGGGGCCACGGCGGAGATGTTGCTGGAGCCGGACTCCACCACGCCCAGGAACGAGTGCATCACCCCCAGCACGGTCCCCAGCAGCCCCAGCAGCGGCGACACCGTCGCGACGATGGCCAGCCACTGGATCCCGCCGGAAAGCCCGTCGCGCTCCTCGCCCTCCTCCTTCTCCAGCACGATGCGCAGCACCTCCAGCTGCGCGGGCGACAGGCCGCGCACGTCGCTCCCCTGGCGCGCGGCGCCGGGGCGCATCTCGCTGAAGAAGCCCATCCCGCGCCGGAACAGCCGCGTGAACGGCGACGCCGGCATCCCCCGCACCCAGTCGTGCGCTTCTTCCAGCCGCTCGGCCACCTCGATGCGCTGCATGAACTGGTCGGCCTCGCGGTGCAGCCGCCGGAACTGCACCAGCTTGAGCACGATGAGCGTCCAGGAGAGGACGGAGAACACGGCCAGCACCAGCATGATGATCTTGGTGGACGCGGTGCCCTCCGCGATCATGTTCCACGCCGCCGAAAACTCGCTTCCGCTCTGCATCGTCCGCAGGTGAGGGGTCAGTCGGTGTCGCCGGGGCCGCGGGCGTCGCGGTCCAGCTCGAAAAGGTAGCGAACGGTGTCCAGCACCCCCGTCCCCCGCCCGTTGCCGGCGGCGTCGCGCAGGCGGGCCGTGGGCGCGTGCAGCACCTTGTTCACCAGCGACCGGGTGAGGGCGTCGATGGCCAGCTGGTCTTCCGGTGTCAGGTGGGCCAGCTGGCGCAGCGCGCGCTGCATTTCGGCCTGGCGCATCTGCTCGCCGCGGTCGCGCAGGGCGCGGATGGTGGGGACCACGGCCAGGCCGCTGTACCAGGCCCAGAAGTCCTCCACCCCCTGCCCCACGATCGCCTCCGCCTGGGGAAGCTCCGCGCGGCGGCGCCCCAGGTTGTCGTCCACGATCTGCTGCAGGTCGTCGATGTTGTACAGGAAGACGTTGGGCTGCTCGGCCACCGCCGCCTCCACGTCGCGCGGGATGGCGATGTCGATGATGCACAGCGGCCGCCGCGGCCCGTGCGGCAGCGCCCCCCGCAGCCGCTCCACCGTCAGCACGGGGTGGGGGGCGGCGGTGGAGCAGATGACGATATCCACCTGCGGCAGCGCCCCCGCGAACTCTTCCCAGTGGATGGCCTCGCCGCCCCACCGCTCCGCCAGCTCCGCCGCCCGGTCGTAGGTGCGGTTGGCGACGATGGCGGTGCGCACCCCCTCGTCGCGCAGGCACTCCAGGGTCGTCTCGCTCATCTCGCCCGCGCCCAGCACCAGCGCGCGGTGCCCCTTCAGCGAGCCGAATATCTTCTTCGCCAGGTGGACGGCGGCGCTGGAGACGGAGGCGGCGCCGATCCCCAGCCCGGTCTCGCTGCGCACCCGCCCGCCGATGGAGAACGCCGTCTGGAAGAGGCGGTGCAGCGCCTGGCCCACCACGGGGCCGTTCTCCCCCGCCACCTCGCGGGCGGCGGCGTACGCCTCCTTCACCTGCCCCTGAATCTGCGGCTCGCCCAGGATCATGGAGTCCAGCCCGGCGGCCACGCGGAAAAGGTGCTCCGCCGCCTGCCGGTCGCGGTGGACGTAGAAGAAGCGCGCGGCGGAGGTGGCGTCGTGGCCGATCCGCGCGGCCAGGAGGGCGCGGGCGTGCTCCACGCCGTCGGAGCCGTCCGGCAGCGACAGGTACACCTCGGTGCGGTTGCAGGTGGAAAGCACCACCGCCTCCGCCCCGTCCGCGGCCAGCCCCAGCAGCGCGCCCGGGACTTCGGCGCGCCCCAGGGCGAACCGCTCCCGGTGCTCGATGGGTGCCGTGCGGTGGCTTGCGCCTACGACTGCGAGAGGCATCGGCGGATGGACTGCTCCACGTCCTCGTCCCGTCCCGCGACCGCCAGGTCCACGAACTCGGGGGTGATCAGCTCGAACCAGAAGGCGCGACGCCGCGCCTCGTCGGCGGCCCAGCGCGCCTGCACCTCGTCCCGCACCCGCGCCAGGCGCGACGCCGCGCGCCCCAGGCCGGGGGTGACCACCGCCTCCAGCCGCTCGCGCAGCCGCCGGGCGAGCAGCGGCGACGCGCCGCCGGTGGAAAAGGCGACCACCACCTCGTCCCGGCGCAGGTGCGACGGCACGTGGAAGTCGGACTCCCCGCCCCCGTCCGCGCGGCTCACCAGGGCGCCGGCGGCCCGCGCGTCGTCCGCGACCCGCTGGTTGACGGCGGGATCGTTCGTGGCGGCGAAGACCAGGTGGTGGCGCTCCACGTCCGGCGAACGGTAGGGCCGCGGAAGCCAGACGAGCCGCAGGCGTTCCACCGTCGCCCGCAGCTCGTCCGTGGCCGTGGGCGCCACCACGGTGGGGCGCCCGCCGGCCTCGGCGAGCCCCGCCACCTTGCGCGCCGCCACCGCGCCGCCCCCGACCACCAAAGTGCGCAGCCGGCTCACGTCCAGCATCAGCGGATACGCGGCGGCGCTCACAGGAACCCCGCGCCCGCGCTCTCCGCGGCGCGCAGCAGCACGTACGCCGCCACCACGACGGCAAAGCCCACGACGGAAACCAGCGCGCCGCGCCACGCCCGCGCCGCGCCCTGTCCCGCGCGCGCGGCGAGCGCGGCCACGAACACGCCGAGCGTGATTACCCCCCACACGACTTTGGGGTTTCCGGCCTGCATGTCGAACCCGAAGCGCTCCGACCACGCCCAGCCCAGGAGGAGCGAGACGGCCAGGAACGGGAGCCCCACCATCAGTGCCCGGCGGCCGATGCGGTCCAGCGTGTCCAGCGGGGGAAAGAAGCGGAAGACGGCGCCGAAGCGCTTTCCCTTGAGCTGCCGGAACTGCAGGAGGTACATCAGCCCCGCGGCGAAGGCGACGGTCAGCCCCGCGTATCCCGCCATGGCCAGGACCACGTGCAGGACGAACCATGGCCCGCGGAAGGCCATCTCCTGCGCCGCCGGGCGCATCCCCGCCACCTCGGCCACCGCCGCCAGCGCGGCGGCGACGGGAACCAGCACCAGCCCCAGCGGGCCCGTGCGCCCCAGCGTCGCCAGCAGCAGCGACCCCAGCGCCACCAGCAGCGCCAGGACGGAGAGCGAGGGGCCCAGCCCCACCAGCGGCAGTTCGCCATAGCGCGCCGTGAACGCCGCCAGGGCGGCGCCGTGGGCGGCCACGCCGCCGGCCAGGCACGCCGTGGCCGCGGCGGGCAGGCGGCGCGCGCTGCGGGCCAGCGACACCCCCAGGAGCGCCGCCGCCAGGGCGTAGAACGCCAGGGCGACCACGTGCAGCGTCTGCGTCAGCTCCATTCCGCCCCCTCCGGACGCAGAGACGCCCTTCCCGGGGGAAGGGCGCCGCCAGCACCGCCGGGCCTGCCCGCCAGCGCCGGGCTGGTCACGGCATCCGCGCCACGCGGCGCACGGGCAGCCCCACGGCGATGCGGGGCTGCTGCAGGTGCGTCACCCGCGCCGAGGCCGTCCCCTCCGTGACCTTGACCACCTGCATCCGGGCGACGGAGATCTCGGGGCGGGTGCCCCAGCGGCGGGCGGTGGAGGGGTCGTACAGCTCGAACTCGTCGCCCACGCCCACGCCGGCGCTGCGGCCGATGTCCAGGAACAGGATGGACTCGGTGCGCTGCAGGGGCGTGTCGTCCCGAAAGGCCAGCACGCGGCCCTGCAGGTCGGCGTCCACGGCGGCCGGGCGCTCCAGCGTCTGGATGGGGAACGATTCCACGGGGATCACGGCGTCGCCCAGGCGCACCTGGTCGAACATCCCCACGATCACCACCGTGGCGGTGGTCCCGTCCAGCGCCGCCACCGTGCCGATGCCGGTGGGAAGGTATACGCGCCCGGTGCGGCGGATCTCACGCCCTTCGCGCAGAAAGTGCAGCCGGTCGCCGACGGCCACGCGCGCGGGGTCCACGCTCACGAAGACGCGGTCGTACAGGTTGAGCTGCGAAGGCATGCGCGAGTTGATCACCGACTGGTACTCCGCCTCGCGCAGGCGGCCCACCACCGGCACCTCGCGCGGGCGGGCCACGAAGGCGGCGCGGTAGAAGTCGCCCTGCAGCACCGCAGGCTGCTGTACGGTCACGCCCAGGCGCAGCGTGGGCCCCCGGGGCCCCTCCCGCGGGCCAAAGAACGGCCCCTCGTCCACCACCTGCCCCGCGCAGGCGGGAAGCACCAGGCGCTCCGAGGGATAGATTCGCGCGGGGTCTTCGATGGTCGCGGCGTTCAGCCGGAAGATCTCCGGCCACAGGAACGGGTCGGAGAGGCAGGCGCGGGCGATGTCCCACAGCGTTTCGCCGGGACGCACCACGTGGATCTGCGCCGGCTGCGCGGGCTCGTCCTGCGCGGCCAGCGGCGCGGCGGCAAGCAGTGCCGCGGCGACGACGACGGATGCGGTTGTTCTCACGGGTCCCCGAAGGCGGTTGCGTGCGGGCGTGGGATTCACCGGAGTTTCGCCGGGGAGATCGGGCCGCGCAGAGAAGGAACGGTGCATGGCGGCCCGGCGTAGCCCAAGTGTAAGCTGGGCCCCGGCGAATGGCAAGGCGAATCGCGGAAAAACGGTTGAATCGACCGCCCGCGCCGCCAATCCCGTGCCGCATGCGCCACCGTGCACATCTCCAGCAGCCGCGCGGGTTCTGCTCGGAACAGGTGGAACCGGAACCGCTGATACGGGTGCAGAGCCGGAAAACTTTGCGGGTACGCCGCATCCCACGGTAACCCCCGAAAACCGCCCACTGCTCGCGGAGGTCGCAACGAGTCATCCTGAGCGAGCCGCCGCGCAGGCCGTGCCTCCGCACGATCCGTGGCGGCGACGGAAGGACCTTGCCCGCCGACTCGCGAGCCTGGATCCGCGCCGCGCCCCCTCCGCTCGCTTAGGCTCGCACCTCCCCCAAAAACCCCTGGGGGAGGTGAACTGCGCTTTCGTGCCGCATGGTCCGACAGCGCCCGATGAATCAGGAATCACTGCCGGTGCGCCCTCCACGCCGTGAGGTCCCGAACTGCACCAGATCCGCGCGCTGCGCGACCTTCTGGGCACGACCTGCTCCTGTAGCCGCGGAACATCGGCCAGCGCGCGCGAACGACAGGAGCCGGCGGACGCGCGTCCGCCGGCTCTTCGGGAAGCGCGCGGAAGGGCTACTCGCCGCCGGTGGCGGCGCGATCCCCCAACCCGGCGCCGCGGCGGCAGACGGCCACGTACTCCGGCTCGGCGCCCTGGCACGACTGGCCGCGCTGCGCCGGCGCGCTCACCAGGGTGCTGATCATCTCCCCGACCACGCGGTAGCAGTGCCGCTTGGGGTCCGCCCCCGTTACGGCGCGGCAGAAGCGCAGCCCCTCCTCGGGATCCGCGGCCAGGTTCACCAGGTTCTGCACGACGCCGATCATGCACCACAGGCCGCCGCCCCCCTCGGCCATGCTCCCGGCGCGCCCGCACAGCTCCAGCGAGCGTGCGTGGTTCTGCGAGGCGAGCGCGGTGACGTCGCGCCCCAAGCTGCCGAAGCAGAGTGCGACCATCGATTCCGGCGCCCGCTCGCACGCCCGGGCGGTCGCGGCCACGTCGCCGCCGTTGAAGAACAGAATGGCCGACGTCTGCATGTTGTAGCACGACTCCTGGTACTTGAGCGCCACCGCGTTGCACGGGTACAGCGGGTCGTTGCGGTCCAGCGGCCGCCAGGGTCCGTGCTGCATCCCCGCGTGCGCGGCGTGCGCACCGCTCCCCTCCTGCGCGTGCTCCCCGTGCGCGTGCTCCCCGTCCTCCTGCGCCGCCGCGGCGTGCGATCCGCCGTGCGCCGCGTGCGCGTCGCCCGCCGCGGGCTGCGCATCGTGCCCGCCGTGCCCCTGCGTTCCCGCGTGTCCCTCGGCGGTGTGGTGCGGATGGGTGACGCGCACGATGTTCTCCATGAACACGCCGCCGTAGCACGAATGGCGGACGAAGTCGTCGGTCGCCAGGTCGCACGCCTCCAGCGACATGGGAAGGTGGTTGTCGTGCACGGCCATCAGCCCGTGCCCCATGCCGTGCGCGCATTGAAAGAACAGGAAGGGCGACGCGCGGTGCGGCTCGCACATGGCGTCCAGCTCCGCAGTGCCGGGAAGCTCGCCCTGCCGCGCCATCGAAAGAAAGTACCCCTGCACGACGCCGTGGTAGCAGCCGGACATCTGCGTGGGCGGGCAGGCGGCGAAGGTGGCGGCCAGCGTCTGCGGCGTGCGATACGCGGCGATCCCCAGCCCGTGCGCCAGGGCGTGGGCGTTCAACCGCACGTCGGCGTCCACGTTCACCAGCGTGTCGAGCACCTCCATCGTGCGGCCGATGCCGGCCTGGTCGATGAGCGCGACCAGGTTGCGCTCCACGCACGCCGCCTTGTTGCGGAACGGGCTGCCGCACTGCCGCCGCACCCAGCGCGAGATCTCGCCCGCGGGCGATTCCGGGGTCCACACGCGCGTCTCCGGCGCGTTCGGCAGGTCCGGCGCCGGACCGCCGGCGGCGCCGGTCCGCGCGGAGGGGGTGCACGCGGCCAGCAGGACGGCGCAGGCGGCCACGGCCGCGCGCGAGAGCACTCGGTGCAGGGAGAACGTCATCGTCACTTCGGATCGGGTCGGTTCAAGGGTATCGGGACGCCGGCCGGAAAAAGTGGCTCCCGCCGCGGATGCGCGCAACGTCCAGCGCACGTCCCGCCCGCCCGCGTTGCATCGCCCGCGCCGGGCGAACAGAACGCGTGGCCGCGGCGAGGCCATGCGGCGAGGGCCGGCGGGTGTTTCCGCTTCCGTCGCGGCGGCTTCAGCATCCCGTTCGAGCTCGGTCAGCCCGAGGGGTCGGCCTGTCCGCTCCGTTGTCCAGGGTCCAGCCGGGGCGACCTCTTACAGATCGCAATCGGGTGGATGATGCGCCCCGGCGGGCCCCGGCGCGCCACCTCGATCCCTGCCCATCCAAAAAATGCGGATCCCGTCCCCTCGCCGGCAGCATGCCTGTTACCAGGGGACGCCTGCATCCTGCGCATCCCATCCGGTCCGCCTCCGGCCGTCGCACCCCCATCCATCCAGCACTGCCCGCCTTCGCCCGACGGGTTTCCTGTTTGCGGCCGCTCGTGCACGACAGGTCTCGGGCGCGGAGTCCAGAACGATCCTCCGCAATCCGCGATCACACGCCACCGCTCGTGCCGGCGTCACAGGAACTCGGGCGCGGCGTTCGGCTGGCCCTCGGCGAAGCGGGAGGGGCGCAGGGGATGGACGTCCATGGACGTGGCCGCTCCATCCAGGATGATCTCCGACAGCAGCTGCCCCAGTGCGGGGGAGTGCATCACCCCGTGCCCCGACGAGCCGTTGGCCAGGAACAGGTTCTCCACTCCCGGCGCGGCGCCCAGCAGCACGTGCCGGTCCGGCGACATCTCGTACAAGCCCGCCACGCACGCGGCGCGGTCGACCCGCGCGTCGCGCAGGGACGGGATCCAGCGATGCGCGCGCGCGGTCACCTGCGGCAGCCACGCTTCGTCGAAGGTGGTGTCGAAGGGGTCCGCCGGGTTGGGCTGGTGGGACCAGAGCATCACCACCCGGCCGTCGCGCACGCGCAGGTGGAACTCCGCTTCCACCAGGATGGTGAGCGGCATGCACTCCGGCAGCCCGGCGAACGGCTCCGTCACCGCCACCTGCCGCCGCAGCGGATGCACGGGGATGTCGACTCCCGCCATCGCCGCCACCTTCCCCGCCCAGGCGCCCGCCGCGTTGACCACCGCTCCCGCGCCCACCTCTCCCCGGTCCGTGCGCACCGCCGCGACGCGGCCGTCCCGGGCGGCCATCCCGCGGACGGCGGCGCCGTACTCGAACCGCACGCCCATGCGGCGGGCCCCCTCCGTGTAGCCGCGCAGGATCTCCATCGGCCGCGCAAACCCGTCCGTGGGGCAGTAGACGCCGCCCACCAGCCCCTCCGCGGCCACCGCGGGGTTGATCTGCAGCGCCTCGTCCACCGTCACCGGCCGCGCCGCAAGGACGCCCAGGCGGCGCTGCATGGCCTGCGCGTGCAGCAGCCCGGCCAGCGTTTCCTCGCGCTCGGTGAGGAAAAGGTAGCCGCAGGGGCGGTAGCCGGGGTCCAGCCCCACTTCCACGGGAAAACGCAGCAGCTTTTCCCAGGCGAGCAGCGACAGCCGCACGTTGGGCTCGGACCCGAACTGCACGCGAAAGCCGCCGGTGGCCTTTCCCGTGCTCCCCATCCCGGGGCCGGGCGCGGCGTCCAGCACCAGCACGCGCGTGCAGCCGCCCATGGCCAGGTGCCAGGCCACGCTGGCCCCGATCACGCCGCCGCCCACGATCACCACGTCGTACGTCTGCACCGCTCCTCCCGGCCGGGCACCGCTGCCGCACGGACGGTTCACCGCCCCCTGCGCCGAATGATCACACCTCGCCGCCGGGAGCGAAAGAGCGCCCGCGGCGGTGGCGAGCGGTAGGGGGCGGGCGTACTTTGCGGAGCAGGTTCCGGTGTTCCGTAGCGAGCCGCCGCTGAGGACGAAGGAGAGCGGGATGGACGTGGAGCTGGGGGTGATCGAAGGATTCTACGGCCGGCCCTGGTCGTGGGAGGAGCGCGAGGCGGCGGTCGCCTTTCTGGCGCCGCATGGGTACCGCTTCTACCTGTATGCGCCCAAGATGGACGCGTACCTGCGGCGGCGCTGGCAGCAGGACCACCCGCGCGAGACGGCCGACGCCCTGGCGAGCCTGGCCGGACGGTGCGCGGAGCTGGGCGTGCGCTTCGGCGTGGGGGTGAGCCCGTTCGAAGTGCAGGAGTTCGGGGCGGCGGAGCGCGAGGCGCTGGCCCGCAAGCTGGCGTTCTTCGACGCCATCGGCGTGCGGGACCTGGCCATCCTGTTCGACGACATGCGCGGCGACGTGCCCGGGCTGGCGGAGGGGCAGCTGCAGGTGGTGGAGTGGGCCGCGGCGCGCACGGGGGCGGACCGGGTGATCGTCTGCCCCAGCTACTACACCGACGATCCCGTGCTGGACCGCGTCTTCGGAGCGCGGCCGGAGGGATACCTGGAGCGGCTGGGCGCCGGGCTGGACCCGCGGATCGAGATCTTCTGGACCGGCGAAGAGGTGGTGTCGCGCGCGTACTCGCCGGGGCACCTGCGGCGCGTGGCGGACCAGCTGCGCCGCAAGCCGTTCCTGTGGGACAATTATCCGGTGAACGACGGGCAGCGGATGTCGCAGTACCTGCACGTCCGCGGCTTTACCGGCCGCCCCGCGGGGATGGCGGGCCTGATCGCGGCGCACGGCATCAACCCCGCCCTGCAGCCCACGCTCACCTGCATCCCCGCCCTCACCCTGGTGGAGAGCTACCGCCGCGGCGAGGACTACGCCTATGGGGAGGCGACGCTCCGGGCCGCGCGGCAGGTGCTGGGGGACGAGCTGGGGACGCGGCTGTACGAGGACGTGCTGGTGCTGCAGGACATCGGCCTGGACCGGCTGGGCGAGCGCGAGGCCATGCTCCGCGAGCGCTACGCCGGCGCGGACCATCCGGGTGCCCGCGAAGTCGTGGCCTGGCTGGACGGCGACTACCGCATCACGGACGAGATGGTGCAGACGCAGTAGGAACGATGTCTCACGCGGAGCACGCGGAGAGCCGCTCCTCGCGGCCGGCGTGCGCCGCGTGAGACGTGGTGTTCCGCCGCGCGCGGACGATCTGGCGGACGGGTCTGGCGCTGCCCATGTTGTGCGGCGCCGGGGCGGAACCGCGGACGGCTGAATCCCACCAGTAGACAGATCCAGTGGCAGACGAACGGACGATCCAGCACGTGGCCGTGCTGGGTGCGGGGACCATGGGGAACGGGATCGCGCAGGTGTGCGCGATGGCGGGGTGCGAGGTGTCGCTCTTCGACGCGGAGCCGGACGCGGTGGAGCGGGCGCTGAACGCCATCCGCGCCAACCTGGACAGGGGCGTGGAGCGCGGAAAGGTGAGGCTGGAGACCAGCGACCTGGCCATCCGCAGCCTGCGCAAGGCGCCTGACCTGGCCGACGCCGCGTCCAGGGCGGACCTGGTGATCGAGGCCGTCCCGGAGCGGATGGAGCTGAAGACGGAGATCTTCGCCGAACTCCATCGGCTGGCGCCGGCGCACGCCATCCTGGCCACCAACACCTCGTCGCTAAGCGTCACCCGCATCGGTCAGGCGACGGGGCGCCCGGAGCGCGTGATCGGGCTGCACTTCTTCAATCCCGTGCACATCATGAAGCTGCTGGAGCTGGTGCGCGGACGGGAGACCTCGGGGGAGACGGTGGATGCGTGCCTGGCGTTCGCCCGGCGCATCGGCAAGGAGCCGATCGTGGTCAGCGACACGCCGGGGTTCGCCTCCTCGCGCCTGGGCGTGGTGCTGGGGCTGGAGGCGATGCGGATGGTGGAGCAGGGCGTCGCCACGCCGCAGGACATCGACCGTGCGATGGAGCTGGGCTACAACCATCCCATGGGCCCGCTCAGGCTGACGGACCTGGTGGGGCTGGACGTGCGGCTGGGGATCGCCGAGTACCTGCACGCGCAGCTGGGCGGCGAGCAGTACCGCCCGCCCGAGCTGCTGCGGCGGATGGTGGCGGAGGGAAGGCTGGGGAAGAAGAGCGGACAGGGCTTCTACGACTGGACGCAGGAGGGACGGTGAGCCTGTACGAGACACTGCGGATCGAGCAGGACGGCGCCGTGGCCGTCCTCACCATCGACCGCCCCGAAAAGCGCAACGCCCTCAGCGGCCAGGTGCGGGCCGAGCTGGTCGCCGCGCTGGACGCGCTGCGCGACGACGGGACCGTGCGCGTGCTGGTGATCACGGGCGCGGGCGACAGGGCGTTCGTCGCCGGCGCCGACATCGGCGAGTTCGCGGAGCGCACCCCGCTGGAGCAGCGCGCGGCGATGACCGGCCGGCGGGTGTTCGACGAAGTGGCCGCGTATCCCAAGCCCGTGATCGCCATGATCAACGGCTTTTGCCTGGGCGGCGGGTGCGAACTGGCGCTGGCGTGCGACGTCCGCATCGCCGCGGAGAGCGCCCGGCTGGGGCAGCCGGAGATCAACCTGGGGATCATCCCCGGCGGCGGGGGCACCCAGCGCCTGCCGCGCGTCGTCGGCACCGGCCAGGCCATGCGGCTGATCCTGTCCGGCGAGATCATCGACGCCGCCGAGGCGCTGCGCATCGGCCTGGTCGACGTGGTCCATCCCGACGCCGCCCTGCACGAGCGGGCGCTGGAGTTCGCGCGGGGGATGGCCGCGAAGTCGCCGGTCGCGCTGCGCATGGCCAAGTCCGCCGTGCGCGCCGCCGCCGAGATGCCCCTCTCCGCCGGCGTGCAGTACGAGACGGAGCTGTTCGTCACCTGCTTTGCCAGCGACGACAGGCGCGAAGGGGTCGCGGCCTTCCTGGAGAAGCGGCCCGCGTCGTTCGCCGGCCGGTAGGGCGCCGATCCCCTCCGATTGAAACGGCCGGACGCACACCGCTCGCGGCCCGTTCCGGGACCCGCCAACCGCGCTGGCTCCCGCGCCGCGACTCCCGCGTCACCCGGGCACGGCGACGAGGGTCCCGATTCCCACCACACTGGCGGGCGCCTGTCGCGCGCGGCCTTCGAACCGTAGATTTGGCGCCGCCGCGGGTACATGATTCAGCACCGCGGCCCTCCCCCACCCCCCGCGTCCCGATCCACACGCCCATGCTCGAGACCTTTACCATCGAAACGTTCCAGCCGCGCCTCGGCGAGATCTTTCACATCGTGGTGGACGACGAGACGCGTCTGCCCACCAAGCTCACCGAGGTGTTCCCCTGGGGTCCGGGGGCCGCGGCGGGACGAGACCGGCATCCGTTCTCGCTGATCTTCCACACCGTCCCCCAGGCCGTCTATCCGCAGCAGACGTACCGGGTGGAGAACGACAACATGGAGCCGTTCGAGCTCTTTCTGGCCCCCATCGGCCCCGACGAGCGCGGGATGCGCTACGAGGCCGTGTTCACCTGACCGCCTCGGCCGGACGAGCACGAACGGGAGGGGCGGACGCTGCAGCGCATCGGCCGCCCCTCTGCGTTCCCCGCGAATGCGCCGGAGACCGTCTCCGGCGGCGGACATGCCCACCCTCCGGCCGGCACCGCCGCCCGCTCGTCCGGGTTATCCGCCTCTGGTTCGTCAGGCCGGCACCGCCGCCGGGTGCCGCTCCATCAGCAGGTACACGCCTTTCTCCTCCGCCTGGACGAAGCCGAGCCGCTCGTACAGGCTGCGCGCGGGGTTGAAGATCTCCACGTGGATGCTGACCTTGCGGCCGCTGGCCTCGCCCTCCGCCAGAATGCCGCGCAGCAGGCGCGTCCCCAGCCCCCGGCCGCGATGTTCCGGCATCAGCGCGATGTCCACCACGCGGATGTCATCGGGCCAGCGCGCCACGTACAGCCGGCCGACGGGCTCGCCGTCGAGAAGGATCAGGTCCCACGAGGTGTCGGTGTAGTTCTGATGCCAGTACTGGTGCTGCGCGTGGAACTGCTGGCTTACGAACGCCGCCTTCTGCTCCGGCGTCCACGGCACCTGCTTGAGCTCATCCTCGCGAGTGGTGGCGTACAGCCGGTGCAGAAACTCCAGGTCGGCGTCCGTGGCGGCGCGCAGCGTGACATTCATGGCCGTTCGAGGCTGTTCGTGTGGTACGTGTGCGAGGAGTGGAGCCATTTCCGGAAGAAGTGTTCTCCCGCAGGCGCGAAGGGGGCGGCCCTGGGGCCGCCCCGCTACGGGTACTGCGGGCCGCTTCCGCCTCAGGGCCGCTGCGGGAAGATTCCCTGGAGCGCGATGCAGAAGTTGAGGGTCAGGTACGGCTGCATGTTGTTGTGCGGCAGCCCGCCGCCGGCCGGCGCGATGACCTGCGGGGCCATCGTCTGCAGTGCACCGGGAGCGGCGAAGATCGCGTTGCCACGGCCGAAGTAGCGGCCCACGGGCTGCGTGTTGTTCCCGTCGTCGTTCGTGGTGTTCACGACGTGGTTGTGGACGGGGATCTCGCTCACGAGCAGCGTAATGCTCTCCACACCGCTCATCTCGCCCAGGTCACGCAGGCTCAGCCCCTGCCCCTGACCCGGCTGCATGGGCGCGTTGTCCAGCATGTTCGGGAGCGCAAAGGTACTCTTGCCGTCGCCGCCATATACAGTGCCCAGCAGGGCGAAGAGCGCCGTGTTCTGCGAGATCGGCATGAGCTGCCCGTTGCAGAACGCCCACCCTGTGGGCGGAAAGTTGAACGGGAAGATGCGGATCTCCGCCAGGAATTGGTCGGACATTTGGGCGCTCTCCTCAGGTCTGGCTCGGGAAGACCCCGAACAGGGAGATGATGAAGTTGACGCAGAGGAACGGCTGCGTGTTCTCGTGCGGCTGACTCCCGCCCGCGGGGGTGATCGCCTGCGGGTTCAGCGGCACGGGGTCCATGGCGTCCACGTACACGTCACCGGAGGCGATCGCGGGGGCAAAGTTGGGTACCGGATCGCGGCCCGTGGCCGTACCCGCAGTCGCCAGGACCGCGTGGCTGTGGGCGGGAATCTGCTGCACCGTCAGCGTCTCCTGCTCCGTCACGGCCATTTAGCCGATCTGGGACGTGGTTCCATCGGGAAACGTTCCCATGGGGCTCGGAACCCGGCTGGCCCGGTT
>JAHWJJ010000233.1 GCA_019348475.1 Gemmatimonadota bacterium
CAGGGTTTTTGGGGGGAGGTGCGAGCCTGAGCGCGCGGAGGGGGCGCGGCGCGGACCCGCCGACATGGCGTCGGCGCGACCGTCATGTTCACCCGCCCATTGCACCCGCCGCGTACGGCTCCGCCGCCCTATTCGCCCTGGCTGGCTTCGCGGAGCGCCTTGAGCTTGTCCAGGCCGGCGCCCGCGTCGAGCGCCGTTTCCGCCTGTCGCACACCCTCCGCCAGCGTCTTCGCCATGCCCGCCACCCAGATGGCGGCGCCGGCGTTCAGCACCGTGGCGGCGCGGGCGGATCCGCCCACCTCCCCCTTGAGCACGCCCACCACCTTGCGCGCGTTGTCGTCGCGCTCGCCGCCCTCCAGACCCGCGGTGCCGAAGCGCTCCCACCCCAGCTCGTCGCCGGGGTCGAAGGTGCGGCGGACCACCGTGCCCCCATCCACCTCCAGCACCTCGGTGGTCCCCAGCGGGCTCAGCTCGTCGATCCCGGGCTCGCCGTGCACCACCAGGGCGCGGTCGTGCCCCAGCTCCAGCAGCGCGCTGGCGATCAGGTCCAGGAGCGCGGGGTCGTTCACCCCCACCACCTGCCGCCGCGCGCCGGCGGGGTTGGTGAGCGGGCCCAGCACGTTCATCAGCGTGGGCATCGCCAGCTCGCGGCGGATGGGGCCGATGTGGCGCATGGCCGGGTGGTGCAGCGGCGCGAACATGAAGACGATGCCGCACTCCTCCAGCACCCGCGCCTCGCGCTCGGGCTCCAGCTCCAGCCGCACCCCCAGCGCCTCCAGCACGTCCGCGCTGCCGCACCGCGAGGTGAAGCTGCGGTTGCCGTGCTTGGCCACGCGCACCCCCGCACCGGCGGCGACCAGCGCCGCGGCGGTGGAGATGTTGAAGGTGGTGAGCGCCCCGCCGCCGGTGCCGCAGGTGTCCACCAGCCCCTCCGCCTCCACCGGCACGGGCACCATCGCCCGGCGCAGCGCCCGCACCCCACCCGCCACCTCCTGCGGGGTGGCGCCGCGGACGCGGATGGCGACCAGCAGCCCCGCCATCTGCACGGGCGAGGCGCGCCCCTCCATCACCTCGGTAAAGGCACGCTCCGCTTCGTCCGCGGTCAGGGGGCGCGCGGCGGCGCGGCGCAGCAGCTCGGCGAGGTCCGCGTCGGGCGCGGCGGCGGCAACGGGCTCGGTCATGGGGAGCGGTCGGTCGTCAGGACGCGCGGGCGGCGAACAGCCGCTCGGAGAGCCCGGCGTGGTCGGCCAGCAGCGCCACGCACAGCGAAACCAGGCGCAGCTGCTCCACCTCGGTGTCGTCCACCGTGCCCGCGCGAAAGTTGGTGAGGTTCATCACCCCCAGCAGCCGGCCGCGCGACACCAGCGGCAGCGAGACGAAGGCGTCGGAGGTGTACCAGTCGTCGCCCATGAGCGCGCCGCCGCTGGGGTCCTGCGGGTCGCGGACCACCACGGGCGTGCGCGTGCGCGCCACCTCGCCCGAGATGCCGCTGCCCAGCGAGATGCGCACCTCGCCCGCGTCCAGCGCGGGGGGCAGCCCCACCGCCGCGCCCAGCCGCAGCTCGCGCCCGGGCGACGCCTCGTCCACCAGCAGCAGCGAGCACCGCCCGCCGCCGAACGCCTCGGCCACGGTGCGCACGATCTCCACGGCCAGCTCCGTGGGCTCCATGTCGCCCGCGGCGCTGCGGTCCAGCAGCTTGCGCAGCAGAAAGAGCACGCGCGTCTGGCGCTGGTGCTTCGCGGTGCGCCGGTCCAGCTCCACGTGCGCGTCCATCAGCAGCTCCGTGGCGCCCCCGGCCGCGCGCTCCAGCGCGTCCATGCGGCCGCGGCTGCGCTCCAGCTCGCCGCGCGCGTCGGCGGCGGCGCGCTCGCTCTCCTTCAGCCGCTCCACCACCGACTCGGTGAGCCCCGCGCCCTGCCCCGTGGGGAACGCGGGCCCGGCGGCGTTCAGCGCGATGGCGCGGGCCAGCGCCATCTCCAGCACGTCGCCCGCGGCGGCCACCGAGCCCTCGTCCTTGCGGCCAAGGGAGAAGCGCCGCGGCTCCGCGACCACCAGCGCGCCCAGGAGCGCGCCGTCGTGGGCGATGGCGCGCACGCGGATGGTGTTGCGCTCCGGCTCGATTCCGGGCAGCAGGTCGCGCAGCACCCACACCACGATGGAGTCCGCCGGGCGCAGCGGCCGGTCGCCCCCCGCGTCGTCCATCAGCAGCGAGTGCAGCCGCTGCGGCTCCAGCTCCACCGCCGCCTCGTCCACGGCCCCGCCTTCGCCCAGCGTCCACCGCCGGGTGAAGACCGCGCGCGCGGGGTCGTACGCGGCGTAGGCCACGCGCCGCTCGCCGCGCGGGCCGGCCAGCACGGGAAGCAGCCTGCGGAGAACGGTGGCGAGGTCGACCGCGTCGTGCAGCCGAACGGGGAAGAACATGGCCCGACTCGGTTTGCGAGGGAGAGGTCCCGGGTTTGTACAGGGGTGATGCGAATGCTACCGGAACGGCGGCGGGGTGTCAATCGCCGGGCGAGCGCGTGGGCGCCCCGATCCGGCTGAGCGCCGCGTGCAAAGAAGACAACGGCGGGTGTCACGGCCGGGCGGCATGGGGACCTCGGCGGGGTGTGGGACAAGCGCCTCTAGCGGAGGCAGTCGGGCCCGTAGCTGACCTTTTCGATGAACTGGACGGGCGCATCTGCGCGGGGGATGCTGACCGCGTGGACCGGCTCGGTGACGGCCATCCCGAGTACGCACAGGCCCGGAGTGTAACGGAGCACGGTGGCGACGATACCGCTTTCCGTCCGCCGCACCTCGGTGATGCCGATGCCGTAGCCAGTAGAGGGGCGCGGCCCCATCCCGGCCACCAGCACCATGCGGGTGTGGAAATCCACCGCCGGAGGAGGTGTCGGCGGCGATTCCCGGGAGCGCCGCCGGATCGCCGCCCAGAGCGCCGCCCAGTCCTCCGGCCGGCGCACGACGCAACGCACCGGCTGGTCAAGGCCACTGCTCTTCTGCCTGTACAGGTCGGTTGCGGAGAGAGGCTCGCCCGGATCGTCGGCGCCGGGTGGCGGCGCGCCGGCTTGCCTGAGGGACGCAGTCCCCGGACCGCAGAACTCCGCCAGCCCGGGCGGCACCTGCACGCCGGTCGTGTCGATCTGCGCATACACGACCGTATCCGGGCGCGTGTCCGATGCCGTCGGTCGGTCCTCGGCCCGGATGCAGCCCAGGGCTGCGAGCGCGGCAAGGACGCAGGGGAGGCGACGTGTCATGCGTGGAGTTGGTGGCGGGCGAGGGCTTGGAGGCACCCGAGGGAACGCGGGGCCACCGGTGAATGTGCAAGTCACGAACCGTGAGAAACGCTGGCAGACTCAAGAAAAGTCCTGGGCCAAGCGGAACCGCACGCTGCGGGTGCAGCCCGGCCGATCGGCTCACAATTTCGGTGAATCGGAGCAGCGGTCACGTACACGCCGGAAAAACAGCGCCGGAACGCGCGGCATGTGGGAGGCGCGGGCGGGCTGCGTTCCGGGCCTGGCGCCGCGGATCCTTCCCGCGGATGCGTTTACTCGCGGCAGGAAGGACCGTCGCGGATCTTTTCGATGAACGCGACGGGCGCGTCGTCGTGCGGCACGGCGACCGCGTGCACTGGCTCCGTGAATCCCATTCCCACCTCGCATCCGCCGGGCGTGTGCTGGACCACGACGGCCACCAGCTCCGCGCCGGTGCGGCGGACCTCCAGGATCTCGATGCTGTAGCCCGTGGTCGGGCGCGGTCCCATGCCGGCCACCAGCAGCATCCCGCGGTCGAAGTCGAACGGCGGAAGCGGTGGAGGGGGCGACTCGGCGCCCTTGATCGCCGACCAGAGGGTGACCCAGTCCTCCTCGCGCCGGACGACGCAGCGTACCGGCTGGCCGAGGTAGATGTGCGGGTCCTTGTACAGGGTGGATGCGGGGACCGGCTCTCCCGCCTGGTGCCCGGCCGCGGGAGGCGCGCCGGCCTGGCGCATGGACGTGGTCCCGCGCCGGCAGAAGGCGGAGAGCTCCACGGGAAGGTGCACATCCGCCGTGTCGATCTGTGCGTACACGGCGGTGTCCGGGGCGGCGTCGGAGGCTGGCGGACGATCCCCCCGCCGGGCGCAGCCCATGACCGCACCCACGGCAGCGACGCAGAGGAGGCAGACTCTCACAGGCGGGTTTGTAGACGTTCGGGCGGCACCTGCACGCCGGTCGTGTCGATCTGCGCATGCACGACCGTGTCCGGGCGCGTGTCCGATGCTGGCGGTGGGTCCTCGGCCCGGATGCAGCCCAGGGCTGCAAGCGCGGCAAGGACGCAGGCGACGTGAGCTTTGGCGCGGCGGCTCCCCTGCCCTGAGGCGGCCTGCTCAGGGCGGTTCACAATGCGAGCCGTATCTGACGTTCTCCACGAACTGCACGGGCGCGTCCGCGCGCGGGATGCTGACGGCGTGGATCGGCTCCGTCTCAGCCATTCCCACCTCGCAGCCGCCGGTGGTCGATTGCACCACCTGCACCACCACCCCCGCCCCGGTCCGGCGCACCCCGGTAATCGCGATGCCGTAGCCCGCCGTCGGACGCGTTCCCATCCCCGCCAGCAGCACCATCCTGGCCCCGAAGTCCACCGGGGGCGGGGGCGCCGGGGGCGATACGTGGACGTTCCGCCTCATGGCCGTCCAGAGCGCAGCCCAGTCCTCCGCCCGCCGCACCACGCAGCGGACGGGCTGTTCCAGCGAGCCGAAGTCGTGTGAGTACACGGTGGACGCAGGGATGTCCTCCCCGGGCGCTGGTGGCGCGGCGAGAGGCGTGCTCGCCGGCCGCATGGATGCTGTTCCCGGGCGGCAGAAGGCGGCGAGCTCAGCCGGCACCCGCACGCCGGACGTGTCGATCTGCGCATGGACGACCGTATCCGGGCGCGTGTCCGATGCGGGGCGGCGATCTTCCGCGCCCGCACAGCTCAGGACGGCGACTACAGAGAGCCCGCAGGCAGGGTGGGGGCGCATGGGAGCGTGGATCGGCGGGAGGTGAAGCCTGGCAGACGCGTGGCTGCCGCGGACAAACGCAAGTCGCGATCCGGAAAAAAGGCCGCAAATCCAGGGGAAAAACCCTGCGGCGTCGCAGCCGACGCCGCGATTTCGTGCAGCCGCAACCCTCTCTCCCTCATTTTGGTGAATCGCACCCGCTCAGGCGTTCACCGCCGCTCACTCGCATTCCCGCACCCCCGCACTCCCGCACTCCCGCACTGCCGCACTTTCGCACCTTCGCACTTTCGCACTTTCGCACTTTCGCACTTTCGCACTTTCGTACTCCCGTACTTGCCCCTACCTTCCCGCCCCCATGGCGACCTCCTCCGACCGGCACCGCATCCGCTTTACCATCCACTACGACGGGCGCAGCTTTCACGGCTGGCAGGTGCAGCCGGACCAGCGCACGGTGCAGGGGGAGCTGGAGCGCGTGCTCGCCAAGCTCACCAACGGCCCCGCCGCCGTCATCGGCTCGGGGCGCACCGACCGCGGCGTGCACGCCACCGGGCAGGTGGCCGCCGCCGACGTGCCCGTCCGCTGGACCGCGCAGGCGCTGCGCCGCGCGATGAACGCGCTCCTCCCCGAGGACGTGTGGGTGGCCGACGCGGAGCCGGCGGCGCCGTTCTTCCATCCACGCTACGACGCCACGTCGCGGTCGTACGTCTACCGTGTGGGCCTGGCCAGCGAGGCGGATTCGCCGTTCCGCGCGCCCTGGTGCTGGCCCCTGGTGCGCCCCGTGGACCTGCTGGCGATGGAGCGCGCGACAGAGATGATCGTGGGCGACCACTCGTTCAGGGCGTTCGCCAAGGCCGGGCAGGAGGAGCGCGGCGACCGCTGCACCGTCACCGAGGCGCGGTGGGCGCCGTGGGAGGGGATCGGGCTGGAGTTCCACGTCACCGCCAACCGATTTCTGCACCACATGGTGCGGTACCTGGTAGGCACGCTGGTGGACGTGGGCCTGGGCCAGCGCCCGCCCGAGGTGATGCGGGCGCTGCTGGCGGAGGACACGGAGCTGGAGACCTCCCCCCCCGCCCCGCCCGAAGGCCTGTTCCTGACCGGCGTCGCCTACCCGGCGGATGCGGGGATGAAGCCGCCGCGCCGGCGCGGGCCGCAGCTGGTACCGTAGGGGACAGGGAACAGGGAACAGGGAATAGGGAATAGGGAATAGGGAACAGGTGACCATGCACCGTGGCTCGGGGACCGCGACGCCGACCACTTTCCTGCGTCAGCGCCGCGGCTGGAGTGGCTGGTTCGGCTGAACGGTGAGATAGCAGTTCAACCTCCCCCAGGGGTTTTTGGGGGAGGTGCGAGCCTGAGCGAGCGCAGGGGGCGCGGCGCGGACCCGCCACCTCGACGGACAGCCGCACGCCCTCACACGCGTCTTCACAACATCATTCGCCGGCTCGCGCGGCCGGCACACCGGCGGACAACGAAGCTCAGGGCCCAGGACGGACAACGATGGCCATCGACCGCTATTCCAACCCGCTGACGGAGCGGTACGCCTCGGCGGAGATGTCGTACATCTTTTCGCCGAAGTTCAAGTTCGGAACGTGGCGGCGGCTGTGGCTGGCGCTGGCGGAGGCCGAGCGCGAGCTGGGGCTGCCCATCCCTGACGAGGCGATCGCAGCCATCCGCGCCCACCTGGACGACTTCGACCTGAAGCGCGCGGGCGAGCTGGAGCGGCAGCTGCGCCACGACGTGATGGCGCACGTTCACCACCTGGGCGAACAGGCGCCCGAGGCGCGCGCCATCATCCACCTGGGCGCCACCAGCGCCTACGTGGGCGACAACACCGACCTCATCCAGCACCGCGAGGCGCTCCGCCTGGTCGCGCGGAAGATCGTCGCCGTCGTGGCGGAGCTGGCGGAGTTCGCGCGTGAGCACCGCGACCTGCCCACCCTCGGCTTCACCCACATTCAGCCCGCGCAGCCCACCACCGTCGGTAAGCGCGCGACGCTGTGGATCCAGGACCTGCTGCTGGACCTGGAAGAGGTGGAGTTCCGCATCCAGACGCTGCGTTTCCACGGCTCCCGCGGAACCACGGGGACGCAGGCCAGCTTCATGGACCTGTTCGAGGGCGACGGGGAGAAGGTGGAGCGGCTTACGAGGCTCATCGCGCAAAAGATGGGATTCGAGCACGTCTACGGCGTCGGCGGGCAGACGTACCCGCGCAAGGTGGACTACGGGTGCCTTTCCACCCTCAGCGGAGTGGCGCAGTCCGCCAGCAAGTTC
>JAHWJJ010000234.1 GCA_019348475.1 Gemmatimonadota bacterium
CGCCTACAACGCCTGGCACGCCGTCTGGGTGGATGCCCGATCCGCCGGGCCCGAGGCGTTCTGCGTCCCGCGCGTCACCGAGATCGTGTAGCCGCCGCCGGGAGTGCCCGGCGTACGGATGGTGATGGTGCCGTTCTGGTCCGTGCGGTACCACGGCCGCCCGTACTGCGTGAAGAGCTCCTTGGTCTGGGTGTGCACGTGGCCGTACGAGTTGTCGGCAAGGAGCGAGAAGGTCACCCAGTCGGGCGTGAGCATCTCCACGTAGCGGCTGCGCACGCCGTTGCAGCTACCGTGGTGGTCCGCCTTCAGCACGTCGACGTCCATCCCCGGAAACACGTCGTAGTTGGCCCCCGTGTCGAACCAGTCGATGGCCTCGTGCTCGGCGTCGCCCGCGAACCACATGCTGAACGAGGCGCTGTCGGGGCCCACCAGCTTTACGGGCGTGGACCGGTTGTTGGGCGTGCTGCCGGCGGGGTTGGGGCGCATCACGTGCAGCTTTGCCCCGCCGTTCATGGTGATGGTGCACAGCACGGCCCCGTTGGCGCACGGGTCGTCCGTGTCACGGTACACCAGCTCGCCGCGCGCCGCCCGGGCGCTCACGCTGTCGCGCAGCTGCGCCAGCGCGGCGTTGCTGTACGCGTTCTTGTTTTCGAAGAAGTAGCGGACGGTGATGTTGCGGCTGGCGCGGAACAGCTCGCGCAGCCCGGAGTGGTGGTCGTAGTGCTCGTGCGACAGGATCACCACGTCGATGGTGGTGTTGTTGAGCCCCAGCGAGTCCAGCAGCACCCCGAAGCGCACCGAGTCGGGCCCCCCGTCGATGATCACCTTGCTGGTTCCGTTGGTGATCAGGTTGGCGTCGCCCTGGCCGATGTCCAGCACGCGCACCACCAGCTCCGACGCCCCGCCGCCCGTCGGCTCCACCACGACCGTCACCGCCGCCTCGCCAAAGACGCCGTTGGACGCCGTCGCGCGGACCGCCGCCGTCCCCGCGGCCACGCCCGTGGCGCGCCCGTCCGCACCCATCGTGGCCACGGCCGCGTCGGAGCTGGACCAGGTGTAGGTGGTGGAGGTGGTACGGCCGGCGGAGTCCACGGCCGAGGCGGCGAAGAGGTAGGTGCCGCCCACGGTGACCGTAGCCGACGAGGGGGTGACCGTCACGGTGGCCGGCGGGCCGGGCGGGACGGGCGAGACGTATCCGTCGTTGCGGCCCCCCGGCGTCCCCTTGTCGCCCGAGCCGTACAGCGACGTCTGGGTGGTCCAGTTGGACCCGCCCATGTCGGTGTTGGCCGCGGCCGGGTCGGCCACGCCGCGGCTGGCGCCCGTGGGCACGCTGCTCCAGGCCACCGAGTCCACCGTGGCGCCGGAGGGCGCGCGCAGCGCCACCCAGTCCGCGCTGTTGGCCAGCGTCACCGCCGTGCCGTACGCGTAGTGCGCCAGCACGCCGCCGTTCTGCCCGCTGTTGCCGTTGCGCGCCAGCACCACGTAGCCGTCCGCGGGGACGATCACGGACGAGGCGATGGTGTGCCCCGCGTCGTTGTTGCTGGCGATCACGTAGCCCTTCAGGTCGGCCGAGGCGTTCCCCCAGTTGTGCACCTCCACCCACTCGCCCGCGTCGTCCGTGACCGCGCTGGGGTTGGGCATCAGCTCGTTGATGAGGAGCTTTGCCACGGCCGCCGTCGAGACGGTGAGCGCGGCCTCGGCAAAGACGCCGTTGGACGCGGTCGCGCGGATCTGCGCGGTGCCGTTCGCCACGCCCGTCGCCACGCCGGACGCGCTCACCGTCGCCACCGCCGCGTCGGAGGTGGTCCAGGTGAACGTGGTGGTGACGGGGTCGCCCCACGCGTCCAGCGCCGTCGCCGTGAACGCCTGCGTCCCGCCGACCGCGATGGTCGCGGCCCCAGGTGTGACGGTCACCGTCGCGGGCTGCTGCACGGGCGCCACGTAGCCGTCGTTCTGGGCTCCGGGCGTGCCCTTGTCGCTGGTGTTGTACGCCGTGGTGGCCGTCTGCCAGTTGGCGCCGCCCACGGCCAGGTTGTCGGCGGAGGGGTCCTTCACCCCGCGCGACGCGCCCGCGGTGGTCCCGGTCCAGGCCACGGAGTCCACCGTGGCGCCCGCGGCGTCCTTCAGGCTGATCCAGTCGCCGCCGTTGGCCAGGGTAAGCGCGGTCCCGTACGCGTACTGCACCGTCACCCCACCGTTCTTGCTCTTGTTGCCGTTGCGCGCCAGCACCACGAACCCGCCCGCGGGGACGGTCAGCGTGGTGGCGATGGTGTGCGCGGCATCGTTCCCTGAGGCGAGCTTCCATCCTTTCAGGTCGATGGACGAGCTGCCCCAGTTGTGGATCTCCATCCACTCCCCGTTGTCGTCCGTCACCTTGGTGGGATCGGCCATCACCTCGTTGATCACGATCTTGGGGCCGGGGGAGACGCTGAGCGAGGGGCCGGCGGGCCCCGTGCCGGCGTCCGTGCAGGCCGCCAGCAGGGCCAGCCCTGCGGCTACGAGTGTGCTGCGATGCTGCTTCATGCTGCCCGGGAGATGCGGGTACGTCGAGAGTGCGCCGTTGCCGGGGGCAGGGGCGCGGGAGGGAACGCACCGTGGCGTAAAGCGTAACGCGTGCCGCCGCGCGAGCCTCTCGAATCCCCGGAAATGCTTGATGGATGGCGGAGTTGCGCATTGCGGACGCCCCAGGACGGGGCGGCCGTGCACGGTTCTGGTGCGGTGGCGGGCCTGGTCAGGCGCCAGCCGATGTGCCGGCTCCGCGAACCCGGATAGAACGGCGCGAGGGGTTGACTCTCGCGCCAGATTCACACGCCGGAGTGGCGAACCAGCAGTTTCTCAGTGCGTAGCCGCATGTAGAGCTTGAGCAGTCATACCGCTTCAGGGTAAACTCCAAACGACTCCACGACGGGGCGTTTGCGGAGTATCACAGGTTTATCACAGGACGCGCGGCGGAGGACGCGTTCGACGCGAGCTATTACCCGCTGATTGCGAAAACCCGGCCGACCCCTGAACAGGTGTGGACATGCGAATTCCTGCTCTGGCTCTGGTGTTTGCGCTCGCGATCCCGCCCAGATCATTCGCGCAGATCCACCATGCGGTGCCCGCGAACTGCCGCGGATTGCTTACCGCCTCACTATCCAGCGGGCACGCTCACGGCGACCTGAGCCGCTGCGGGATGGCGCTCCCTGCAGAGCTTTCGAACGCCATCATACAAGCTGCAACACGGCGCGACACGGCTCGGCTCGTGCCGATCCTTGCCTATAGCTACTCGGTTCGTGATCCGCGCGTTTTCACGGCAGCTCTTGAACTCGCCACAAACACCCGTGCTCAAGGGGAAGCGCGAGTACTCGGCCTGGCCGTTGCCCTGGCGCAGTACGATCCGCGCGTGTCGTTTCAAGGACGGCGTGGCGCAGGTGCGATGCTTTCGGAGCCGTTGAGCGCGAACTGCACGGAAGCGACCTTTCTGGCGGGTGGCGGCCAGCACTGGCACGACGCAGCCCTCCCTCCGGATGCGCAGGACCGCCTGCGGGCAGTAGCCGAACGGCTGGCCGCCCAGGATGCCGAACGGGCAGTCCGACACTTCGCGAGGTGCATCCTCCGCATGCTGCCCGACCCTGAAGCTCCCGCCGTGGCTGCGGGTGCGGTTTCCATCAGCGCGAACTGCGAAGAGTTCTCCGTGCGCAACAACACGGGGGAGCGCCTGGAACTCGCCTACCGGATCGAGCCGCGCGCGCGCGGATCACCAGAGGCTGAATCGGGAACGATCGTCCTGCTCCCCCACGGCCAGGAACTCCTCCTCCACACGGCTGCCGGCACCCTGAAGCTGATGCAGGGCGGGCGGACCGTCGCGTCTGCGCCGGTGCCCAGCGGATGCGCGGCTCAACCCTGAAGCTGGGTGAGCCGAGCACGGCGCGCAGGGACCAGCGACTCCGGGTCGCGTCTCCCCGCGAGGGAATTCTTGTTGAGGAGATCTGGAAGAACGATCAGTCGAGGACGAACGGCTGCAGCTGGGCGAGCACCGCCGCGGTGTCGTCGGCGACGATCAGCACCAGGTCGCCCTCCTCCATCATCTCCAGCCCGCGCGCGACGGCCTCCGGCTCGGAGAGCACCGTCTCCCAGCGCTCCGGCGGCAGGCCGCCCTCCTCCAGCCCCTGGCCGATCAGCCGCGCCACCTCGCCCGCGGGGCGCCCCCGCAGGTATCTGGGATGCTCCTTGGCAATCACGTAGTCCAGCCCCGACGCCGCGCGCCCCAGCTCGCGCAGGTCCTGGTCGCGGCGGTCGCCGGGCATGGTGACCAGGCCGATGCACCGCCGCGCCCCCGACCGCAGCGCGAACTCCGCCAGCGCGCGCACGGCGGCGGGGTTGTGGGCGTAGTCCACCACCACGCGCCCGCGCGCCGTCCGCAGAACGTTCATCCGCCCCGGCGTGGTGATGCCCGAGGGGAGAAAGGTGGCCAGCCCGGCGCGGATCTCCTCCAGCCCCAGTCCCTGCGCGTGCACGGCCGCCACGGCCGCCATCACGTTCTGCACCTGGAACCGCGCCGCGCCGCCCAGCGTCAGCGGCACCTCCTCCGCCGCCACCACCGGCGTGCGCGCGCCGCCGCGGCGGACGACGATCGTGTCGCGTCCGCCCTCGTCCTCCACCACCACCGCGGTGCCCCCCGCCGCCAGGTGCTCCGCCACCGGCGCGCTCCGCGCATCGAACGAGAACAGCACCACCGCGCCCGGCGTCCGCCCGCGCATGGCCAGGACCAGCGGGTCGTCCGCGTTCAGCACGGCGTGCCCGCCTGGCTTGACGGAGGCGGGGATGAGCGCCTTGACCTCCGCCAGCTGCTCCACCGTGTGGATGCCGCGCATTCCCAGGTGGTCGGGGCTCACGTTCATCACCACGCCCACGTCGCAGGCGTCGAACCCCAGCCCCGAGCGCAGGATGCCGCCGCGCGCCGTCTCCAGCACCGCCACCTCCACCCGCGGATCGGAAAGGACGATGTCGGCCGCCAGGGGGCCGGTCAGGTCGCCCTCCATCAGCAGGTGCTCCTGGTGGTAGACGCCGTCCGTGGTGGTGAAGCCCACCCGCCGCCCCGCCTGCCGGAAGAGGTGCGCGATCAGCCGCGTGGTCGTCGTCTTTCCGTTGGTCCCCGTCACCACGACGACGGGAATGGTGGTTTCGCTCCCCGGCGGATACAGCATGTCGAGCACGGCGCCGGGAACGTCGCGCGGCGTCCCCTGGTCCGGGTCCGTGTGCATACGGATGCCGGGGGACGCGTTCACCTCGATGATGGCGGCGCCGTTCTCGTCGAACGGGACGGAGATGTCGGGCGTCAGCACGTCCAGCCCGGCGACGTCCAGCCCCACGGCCGCCGCGGCGAGCTCGCACAGGCTGGCGTTGCGGGGGTGGATCTGGTCGGTCCGGTCGATGGAGGTGCCGCCGGTGGAGATATTGGCGGTGGAGCGCAGGTGCACCGCTGCCCCCGCAGCGGGAACGGAGTCCAGCGTGAGCCCGGCGCGGGCGAGGTGGCGCTCCGTCTGCGCGTCCAGCGGCAGCGGCATCAGCGTGTGCGCGGGGCGCGAGGCGTCCCGCTTGGGGTTGCGGTTCTCCTCCTCCGCCAGCTGCCGGATGGTGCGCCGCCCATCCCCCACCACGTGCGCCGGCACCCGCTCCGCCACCGCCACCACCCGCCCGTCCACCACCAGCACGCGGTGGTCGCGCCCGCCCACGTACCGCTCCACGATCACCGCCGGGTGCTCCGCCGCGGCCACGGGCCACGCGCCGCGGACGTCGTCGTCCGTGTGCAGCGGCCCGCTGATGCCGCGGCCGTCGTTGGCGTCCAGCGGCTTGAGGAGGAGGGGAAAGCCGAGGTCCGCCGCGATCTCCAGCGCCTCGTCCACCGTGTTCGCCACGCCGCCGCGCGGCACGGCCAGGCCGATGCGGTCCAGCAGGCGCTTGGTGCGGTCCTTGTGGGAGGTGATGTCGGTGGCGATGACGCTGGTGCGGTCCGTCATCGTGGCGTCGATGCGGCGCAGGTTGCGCCCCAGCCCCAGCTGCACCACGTGCTCGCCCGGCGCGCGGCGGACGGGGATGCCGCGCCTCCGCGCCTCCGCGATCAGCACCGTCGTCGTCGGCCCGGGATGCGCCTTCAGGTAGACGGCGTGCAGCTCCGCCACCACCCGCTCGGTCCGCGGGTCGTCCCCCCGCAGGCAGGCGCGCACCAGTGCCGCGGCCTCGTGCACCGCCTCCGTCCCCAGCTCCGCCTCGCCGTACGCGATCACCACCACCGGCGGCTCGCCCACGCCCTGCTCCACCACGGCGCTGAACGAAACCGGCGAGCCGGCCAGGCGCTGCAGCTCCACCGCCGCGTACCGCACCGCCTCCGGCCACGACGCGCCCTCCGGCAGCGGAGGCGCGCCGGGGAGCGCAGCGCGCAGCCGCTCCGCGAACCCCGCCGCATCCGCCGGCCGCGTGAGCGAGAGCGCTCCCGGCACCACCTCGCACGCCACGACGGGCTCCGGCGACCAGAGGTTGCGGCCGCGCAGCGCGCGCACGCCGCGGACGCGCAGATCGCCGGCGATCCGGGCGAGGGCGGGGGGAGGCGCGGGTTCCGCCATGGCGTCTGAGCTCGGGATCAAGGCCGCTGCTCGGTTACGGGCGAATGCGCGGGCCGCGGCCCCGGAATGCGGGACCGGGTTCCGGTCGAGGGTACGGATTCCGGCTACGGATGCGCGTCCTCGCGGGGCGGTGCGGGGGGCGGGGCGTCGGTCTGCGCGCGGCGGGGGCGCTCGGCGCAGTCGATGCGGCGCGCGTACCGGCGCTCGGCCTGCGCGCCGCCGGCCTGCTGCGGAGCTGGGCGCTGCTGGGGCGTGTCGTTTCTGTCCATACGGAACCGCGCCGGCTGGGTGACAGGACACCGATCATGATCAACTCTGCGCACGGGCCGTGCCGCGCCCGCGGCAGGAGCCGGAACCCGGATCTCCGCTAAGTCCGGGGTTGACAATCGCTTATGACAGCGATAGATTGATCGCTCGACACGGCGGAGAGTTTCGCTGTTTGAGCCGATAGTCTTGAAGCCGGGGACTGATCCTGCAGCGGACGTGGAGTCTTGACTGACACCGCGGAAAACTGTGGGGATGTCACCCACCGATACTCACGTATCTGGCTTCAAACACCGCTCTCTGTTGTGTCTTGGCCGCGGGGTGGAGCAGCCTGGTAGCTCGTCGGGCTCATAACCCGAAGGTCGCGGG
>JAHWJJ010000235.1 GCA_019348475.1 Gemmatimonadota bacterium
GGGTCGCCAGCCGTCGCGAGGAACGAGCGAAAGGCCTGGCGGGGGAGAGGGCCCCCGCCAGGTCAGGTGGCCGGCGGCTTGCGCGTTGTCTCCCAGGCGCGGCGTCTGGCTCGCGGGGCCGACCATTAGCCGGAGAGGGGGCGATGGCAGCAGGCACACGGATCGGCTGGTTGCGCGCGGCGGCCGCGGCCGGGCTGCTGCTGGCCGCGCGTCCCGCGCCGCTGGGGGCGTGCTCGTTAATCCCGCTGTGGTGGGTGCGCGACCCGGCGGGCCCGGCGCTGGTGCTGCAGGCGCTGCCGGACAGCGCGTACGTGGGCAACTTCATCCCGCGGCGCTACGATCCCGACACGTTTGAGGCCACGGCGGACTCCGCCCGGGAACGGCGCGTGTACGCGCAGGTGTTCCGCGTGCGGCAGGTGGTGGCCCGCGGCCAGGGGCTGCCGCGTGGGGTGCGGCGCGGAGCGCGCGTGGTGGTGGTGGACTGGGACCTGAGCGCGTCGTGCGGCGCGCTGGCGCCCCGGCAGGCGCGGTTCGTTCCGCCCGGGCACCTGGCGTTCGTCCGGCCGGCGACACGTTCCGTGGGGGCTGGGGCAGAGGGCGTGTGGATGGCGCAGGGGGCGCGCTCGCGGCGGCCGGTGCTGGAGATCAGCCCGTGGCAAGGCGCGTACGCACCGTGGTACTTTCGACACCGGGGCACGCGCAGCTGGATCCGGCGGCTGTTCAGGCCCCGGCCGATGACGGTGCAGGAATACGCGCGGATGTACGCCGCCATGCCGGCGCGGGAGCAGTGGCTGCGCGACCCCGACGCGGCCGCCCGCCGCGTGACCCGCTGGGCCGAGGCCAACCGGCGCCTGGTCCGCCGGGAACCCGCCCGCAGGATGCTGCAGTACCTGCCGCACACCGTCGATCAGATGCAAAGGCAGGCGGAGGAGGCGAGCGCCGCGCGGCGTCGGCGGCGGAACCGCTGAGGGGGTGCGGCTTCCGCGAGCCGGAAAGCGCCATCACGAGCGGGCTCGAAGCGGGTGGCGGCGACGCCTTCGGCGGTCACACTATGGCGCATAACGGGTTGGCCGCCTAATCTTCGGGGTGTACGAAGCGTATATTCTGCTCTGCCTCCCGCCGCCGAATGACGAACCGCCTGAGAGGAATACACCCGCGGCTGGTGCCGCGCGCGCCCGACCCGCGGCCCTCGCTGGCCCTGCTCCCCGCCCTGCGCGACGTGGGCGACGACTTCGCGTGGGCCGTGTGGTACGCGGTGTGGCGCGTGCGCGGCGAGGACGGCGCCGAAGCGTCCGCCACCCGCGAGGCGCTGGACCGCTTCGATGCCGCGCTGGGGTGCGTGCCGCAGCTGGACGAGCCGCTGCGGACGGTGGCCGACTACCTGCGCGGCATCGGCCCTCGCGCCGACGCGGCGGACGCGCTGCTGCGCGTCTCGGAGTGGGCGCTGGAGCGCGGCGCCGACGAGCCGGCCATCCAGTGCGCCGAGGCCGCCGCCGCCCTGGTGCCCGAAAGCGCGCGCCGTGCGCTGGCGGCCGGCCGCGCCAACCGCATCTTCAGCCAGGCGGCCCGCGCGGCGCTCTACTACGAGCGGGCCATGACCCTCGCGCGCCTGCGCCGGCAGTGGCGCACCTACGTCCGCGCGCACGTGGGCCTGGGGCAGGTAAAGAAGGCGCTAGGCGAGCCTGCGGCGGCACGGGCGCATTACTACACGGCAGCGCGGGCCGCGCGAAGCCTGTCAGGCGAGAAGTGGCTTGCCGCGCAGACCCGGCACGACCTGCTGGTACTCGCGGCAGAGGAAGGCGCTTTCGACGAGGCCCTCCGCCATGCGCGGCAGGCACTGGAATGGTATCCACGCCATCACTCCCGCCTTCCCGCACTGGTGCACGACTTTGGATTTCTGCTGATGCGCCTCCATTTATACGCTCCGGCCGTGCCGTTGCTGGCGAGCGTGATGCGCGCGTCCATCCCACCGCAGGATCAGGTGATTGGATGGAGCACGCTGGCGCGCGCAGCCGCGGGCACCGCAGACGAGTCCGGTTACCGTGCGGCCGCCGAGGAAGTACTCCGCCGCGTGGGTCTATTCGACGTACACGCGGCGGCGGCCTTCGAAAACCTGGCGTTCGGCGCTCACCTGTTGGAGCTCTGGGAACTGGCGGAGCAGTACGCAACGCGCAGCATCGAGATCTCGACCACGAAGGCGCAGAACGAATCCTTGAACAACGCCCGCCGTGTGCTGACGGCCACCCACGCGAAGGCGGTACTCTCCCATCGGAGTGTGGATGCCGAGCGGCTTCGCGGGCCAGTCGCCGATCTGTCACGGGAGATGGCCAGCCGGCTTGCCGCATGGCGCGGATCCACCTGGAAGCGCAAGCACCAGTACGGACCCGAACGCTGGAAATCCTCCCAGGCTTAGTTTCCCGAGCCCATCCCGTACCCGCCGCGGGCGGTGCTGTCGCCTGACGTCGTGGTCGATGTCGTGGTCAGCGGCGCGTCCTCGTCCTCTGCGCGGTTTCCGGAGCCGATCGTATAGCCGCCATCGTAGGATGCGCCGGCGGGGTGGGCGCGGGTGTCGCCGCGGGTGGGGAGCTCGGCGCAGGCGGCGATCAGGGTGCACAGCAGGAGCGCGGCGGGGAGCAGGCGATGGCTCATCATGGGGACCCGTGGTGGTTGTGGGACTGGAAGCGTGAGCGCCGGGCGGCCGCCCGGCTGTATATATTGTACATTCTCACACACGTGTGCCGCCACTCCACGCGGCCAAACGCCTGACGTGCGCCACGAAGCCGCCAGCGGGTGAACACCTGACGCATTCGGAACGCGGGTGCGGACAGTCCACACGCGCCCCCAGGCGGATGCAGATCATCCTCCCCCTCCACGTCGGTATCACGCCGTAGCAGCGAATCCGCGGGCCCGCGGCGCCGGGCAACAGGGCGGGGGAGCCCGCGGCGCGCCGGACGCGACGGGCACGGCGGCCCACCCTCACCCAATCCGCCTCTCCTCATGACTTTTCCGCTTCCGGCCCGGAGGGCACCTTGGCCGTTCACGTCGTGCATTTCGTCCGGAAAAAGGTGCGCGGGACCAGAGGAGCGGCGGATCAATGGCCCATCCAGAAAAGGGACGGAAGGGACGCCGGGGCGCGGGCAAGCGGCGGGGAACGCACCGGCCCTGGTGCCTGCCGCCCGCGGTGACCCGCGAGCCGGGCGAGACGCTGGAGGGGGTGTACGTGCTGGACGAGTTCCCGGCGCAGCTGTCGCTGGCGCTGTGGACGGCGCTGCGCGACGTGTCGCTGTGGGCCGCCACTCCCGAGGAGCGGCGGACGGCCCTGTTCTCGCCCAACGCCGAGGCCCGCCGCCGCGAGTACGCCGCGCAGACGCGGCTGGAGCCCGCGCTTGACCTGGCGCTGGGCACGCTGGCCACGGTGGTCTCGCACGCGGCGCAGGCCAGCGCGCCGGTGGTGACGCTGATGTGCCTGGAAGTGTCGCGATGGGCGCGCGGCAAGGGGGGGATGGGGACGGCGGTCTCGTTCGCGCAGGCGGCCGCGCTGGCCTCGCCCGAAGACCCGGCGCCGGCTCTGGAGGTGGGGCGGCTGGCGCTGGAGTGGGGGCGGCCCGCGCGCGCGGAGACCTGGCTGCGGCGGTCCATCGGGCTGGCCCGTCGCGCCAAGGAGTGGGAGAGCTACGGCGGCGCCTGCGTGGTGCTGGGCGAGATCTACCTGCGCGCCGAGCGGCTGCAGGCGGCGGAGCGCTACTACCTGTACGCGGCGCGCGTGGCCCGCCGGCAGCAGCTGCGCCTGGTTCGCGCCGAGGCCATGCACGGGCTGATGCGCGTGCGCATGGCGGCCGGCGGCGACCTGGAGGCGGCGGAGCGGTTCGCGCAGCTGGCGCAGCGCGCGTACGGCCGCGCCCACCCGCGCGCGGCCGACCTGCTGCACGACATGACGCACCTGATGGTGCGCCGCGGCGAGTGGGACCGCGCCGTCCCCGCGCTGCGGCGGCAGCTGGCGGTGTTCAGCGACCCTGGGCTGCGCATGGTGTGCCACGCGCTGCTGGCCCACGCCGCCGCCGCCCTTGGCGACGCGCGCACCTACGAGATGAGCTGGAAGGAAGCCTGGAACCTGCAGGACCGCCCCGGCACCGCCCCCCACCTCCCCACCGCCCTGGTCCACCTGGGCAAAGCCGCCGCCCTGGTCCACGACTGGCTCCGCGTCCAGCAGACCGTTCGCGCCTTCAACGAGCTTCCCCCCGCGCGCCGGCGCGGCGCGGTGGCGGCGGCGGCGGCGGAGCTGGCGGGGCTGGTGAATACCTTCCGTACGCGATAACGCGCCCTCCTCTTTGTTTCCCGCCTTAGGTTTCCTCAGGATCCGACCCTGACAGCGCGGATTCCCCTGATCCGGGTCCGGGCCGCTCTGCATACTCACATCACGGATCGAGCTCTCCCCTCTTAGGGCTATGCCGGAAGATCTTGCGATCGCCCCGCGCGTGGCGTAATCTGGTATCCTCCCGCTCGCATTGCGACTGGCCACGAGCAAAGTGGTCGAGGGCTGTCGGATGAGGTGGTTTGTTTCCGAGCACATCTTTTACCCGGACCGTGTCATCTCTTCACCGCGGCGGAGACTCATCCTCGGGACCCAAGCCGCCTGTCGTAGCCGCAGTTATTGAGCGCGACGGATGCGTGCTTATTTGCCGACGTCCTGCAGAGAAGCAGCACGGCGGATTATGGGAATTCCCCGGCGGAAAGCTCCACGAGGACGAATCAATTTCAGAGGCGGTGGCCCGGGAATTAGCGGAAGAACTTGCTGTCCAGACCACGGACGTCGGCGAAGTACTCTTCTCGCGTATTGATGCGCGTAGCGGCTTTGAAATTCTATTTCTCCGCGCCTCGATTAAGGGTGAGCCCGTCGCGCTCGAACATTCCGCAATCATGTGGTGTGATCCCGCTCAGTTGCTGTCGTATCCACTCGCCCCCAGCGATCACGCCTTTGTATCCTTCTTCCTCCTCAAAGACGCCTAATGCTCGCGTTCGTCCCTGGCAAGACGTATCGCCGCCTCGATATCCATGCGAACGTGGGCGGCCAGCAGCAAGGCGGCATCAGCACGCCGAGCGGACATCCGCTGATTCTCCTGTTCACGGGAGATCAGGGCTCGCTCTACGGCTATTCTGATGGTTTTCAAGCGGACGGCACCTTTTGGTACACGGGAGAGGGACAAGTTGGTGACATGGCAATGGTCCGAGGAAATCGTGCAATAGAGAATCATCGAGAATCGGGCAAATCTCTGCACTTGTTTGAGTACGTCGCTCGCGGAACTGTCCAGTATGTCGGGCAAGCATCTTACATCAGCCATCATGAAGAAGTCGCGCCTGACCGTAACGGAGAGCCGCGGCGCGTCATTGTCTTCGAGTTGTCCGTAGACACTCACGAAGCGGGAGTTCCTGACCTGCCGACTGGCGGCGCGCCCGTAGGCATGCCGCAGCTATGGCGGCAGCCCATTGAGGAGCTTAGGACGGCAGCATTCACCCAGGAGAGCACCGACGTTCGTCCGACGGAGAGAAAGGCGAACACGTACTTCCGCAGCGAACTCATCAAAGTTTACGTGCTACGGCGGTCGGCAGGTCGCTGTGAAGGGTGTGGAGATCCGGCACCGTTCCCCACTCCCAAAGGAACGCCCTACCTCGAGCCGCATCATCTACGCAGACGGGCCGACAACGGTCCTGATCACCCGCTATGGGTGATCGCCCTGTGCCCAAATTGCCATGCGAGAGTGCACTACGGCGCGGATGGGCACGACTATAACGTGCACCTTGCTGATCGTGTCGCAGCCATCGAAAACTCTGACCTTTGCACCGCTCCTTTGTGACCGTGGATCGCACACCGGCCACATGCGACGGCAGGATCTGGAATTGACTCGGGCGTAAGATCCTCGTCGTTGTGTTCGCCTGCCCCGCGAGTTCGTGCGGGTGGCGGGACGAGTCGCCTGCGTTCAGCGGAGAACCGCCGGCGGACCTGGCGCAGCACCTGGCGGCGGATGCGGCGCTGGCGGTGAACGACCGGGAGGAGTTCCGCTTTCCCCCAGCCGCCGCGCCTGGTGACGTCCCCATCATCAGCGCAGAGCGGGCGGGAGTTGGCTTCAGCGTGGCTTCAGAACTGGTGGCAGGTGCTGCAGCGCCGATGGAGCGCGACCGCGGCGCGCCCATCGCGGAGGGCGCGGAGAACAGATGAGGAGGGGTTCTCCGCGTCCTCCGCTTTCCGTTCGCTGCCCCCCGGTCCCCCTGTCCCGTTGTCCCGCCCCTTGTCCCCTTGTTCCCTTGTCGCCCGCTCACCCACCCCGCCTTGCCCCACGCCCCCCCGCGTCCCATCATGTGCGCCGTTCCGAACAGGACCGGCTGACCCGACCAGGGAGGCGACGACTTGTGCACGACCGCCGATCGGTGGCTGTACTGCGTTCGCGCGCCGGCGCTGCTGGCGCTGACCGGGCTTTGCGCGGTGGCGGTGCCCGCGGCCGCCCAGCAGCAGGCGGAGCCCGCGGCTCCGCCCCCGCACCGGGTGGACGTGCCGCGGGAAAAGGCGCTCCCCGCCGTGGCGCGCCCCGAAGGTGAGTTCTGGCGGTGGCTGCGCGACGGTGCGCGGCGGCTGCGGACGCTGGACGGCGGACCGGTGGCGTTCGCCGCGCGCTACCGCATCTCGCCCCAGCTGGCGAGGACCATCCACAACGCGGCCGAGGCGGAGGGGCTGGACCCGGACCTGGGTTTTCGCCTGGTGCGGGCGGAGAGCGGCTTCAATCCGCGGGCGCGCAGCCACGCCGGGGCGCTGGGGCTTACGCAGCTGATGCCGTACACCGCGCGCTGGCTGGACCGCCGGATGACGACGCCCGAGCGCATCATGCAGCCGGAGGCCAACCTGGCGGTGGGCTTCCGCTACCTGCGGCGCCTGATCGACAAGTACGACGGCGACCTGCGCCTGGCGCTGCTGGCCTACAACCGCGGCGAAGGCGCCGTGGACCGCGACCTGCGCCGCGGCCGCAACCCCGAAAACGGCTACTCGCGCCGCGTGCTGGGCACCGGCGTAGAGCGCTACCGCGGGGACGGCCGGCGCGCGCCGGACTGAGGCGGGCGCCCTCCCCCGGCCCCTCCATCGCGCTCCGGCAGCCGAGATCAAGCTGCCCGCCGGGCGCCCCCCATCCCCGGCCCTTCCCCCACAAACTGCGTGGGGGAAG
>JAHWJJ010000236.1 GCA_019348475.1 Gemmatimonadota bacterium
CGTTGTCCGCTGGGGGGGGACCCGCTGGCCGTCCGCGCCGGGGCCCTGGGCCCGGGGTGGCTGGGCGGCCGGCGCGCGGACGCGCGGGTGGCGCCGTGGGTGGACCTGTCGCGCGTCCCCCGCATGGCCGGCGGCGCGTCCCAGGAGGCGCCGCGCGACCTGTCCACGGACCTTCGCCCGCTCGCCCTTTCGCTCTGGCTTGCCGACCACGGTGGATGAACGCGCGTCCGCACGCTCGCTGACGACGGCTTCCAGGCCGGATGCCGGAAAACTGTCCTCCGCGGCGGCGGTGGAGCCCGGCGCCCCCGCACGCCATCGCCTGTACGGGCTCCTGGTGGAGAGCGACCGGGCCCTCCCCGGCATCGCGCCGGTGGACGAGGAGGGCGCGCCGGAGCTGCGGATCTGGATGGGGCGCGTTCCCGCCGAGGTGTTTCCCCCCGGCGCGGCGGAGGAGCCGTGGTACGTGTCGCCACGGCTCACCGCGGCGGACGAGCCGACGGTGGTGGTGCACCGCACGGCCGGCGGCGCCTTTCGCCTGCGCTACGGGGACGGGTGCGAGTACCACGTGGACGCCGCGGCGGCGCGGGTGGCGTGCACCTGGCCCGCGCACTTCACGGCGGAAGACGCCGCCACCTACCTGCTGGGCCCCGTCTTCGGGCTGGTGCTGCGGCTGCGCGGCATTCCCGCGCTGCACGCGAGCGCGGTGGCGATCGACGGCATGGCGGTGGCGCTGGTGGGGCCGGCGGGCGCGGGCAAGTCCACCACCGCCGCCGCCCTCGCCGCGCGGGGGCACGCGCTGCTGGCGGACGACGTGCTCGGCCTGCGCGCGGCGGCGGAGGGGGTCGCCGTCCAGCCGGCGTATCCCCATCTGCGGCTGTGGCCGGACGTGGTCCCCGCCCTGTACGGGCCGGGTACCGAGCTGCCGCCGCTGACGCCCAACTGGGAGAAGCGCGGCGTGCGGCTGGACCACGCGTTCCATCCCCATCCCCTTCCCCTGGCCGCCGTCTACCTGCTCTGCGCGCGCCAGGCGGGGCCGGACGCGCCGCGCCTGGAGCCCATGGGGCCGATGGAGGCCGTGCTGGCGCTGGTGCCCCACGCCTACGTGGGGTGGTTCCCCGACCGGGCGGCGCAGGCGCGGGAGCTCGAGGCGCTGGGGCGGGTGGCGCGCACCGTCCCGGCCGCGTGGGCCATCCCCGGCGCGGACCCGGCGCGGCTGGGCGAGCTCTGCGCGATGATCGAGGCGGACGTGCGGGGGCGCCGTGGCTGAAACGTACACGCTGCCCGGCCACGGGCTGATGATCGCCGACGCGGTGCGGATGGACGCCTACCAGGCCGCGCTGGAGCGCACCGTCCGCCCCGGGTGCGTGGTGCTGGACATCGGCACGGGGACGGGGATGATGGCGCTGATGGCGTGCCGCCTGGGCGCGCGCCGCGTCTACGCGGTGGACCCGGGAGACGCCATCCACCTGGCACGGGCGGCGGCGCGGGACAGCGGCTTCGCGGACCGCATCGAGTTCATCCAGGACCTCTCCACCCGCGTGCGGCTCCCGGAGCACGCGGACGTGATCGTCTCGGACCTGCGCGGGGTGCTCCCCGTCTTTCAGCAGCACGTGCCGTCGCTGGCCGACGCGCGCGACCGGCTGCTGGCGCCGGGGGGCGTCCTGATCCCCCGCGCAGACACGCTGCGGGCCGCGCCGGTGGAGGCGGAGGCGGAGCATCGCCGCATCACCGCCCCGTGGGACGAGCACGCCCGCGGCTTCGACCTTTCCGCCGCCCGCCGCGCCGCGCTCAACGGCTGGTCCAAGGCGCACGTCCGCCGCGAGCAGCTGGTGGCGGAGCCACGCACCTGGGCGGTGCTGGAATACGGCACGCGGCGCGATCCGGAGGTGCGGGGGACGCTGGAGTGGACGGTGCAGCGGACGGCGACGGCGCACGGCTTCGCCGTCTGGTTCCACGCGGAGCTGGTGGAGGGAGTGGGGTTCACCACCGGGCCGGAGGGGCCGGAGACCATCTACGGCTCCGGCTTCTTTCCCTGGCTTGAGCCCGTGGCGCTGCGGGAGGGGGACTGCGTGGCGGTGGACCTGCAGGCGCGGGAGATGGCCGCGGACCACGTCTGGGTGTGGAACACCGTGGTGCGGCGCACGGACGGCTCGCGCCTGGAGTTCCGGCAGTCCAGCTTTCTCTCCCAGCCCTCCACGCCGCGGGACCTGCGCAAGCGCGCGCACGATTTTTCGCCCATGCTGGGCGAGGAAGGGCGCATCGACCGGGCGGTGCTGGAGATGATGGACGGCGCCGCGACGCTGGAGAAGATCGCGCGCGAGGTGCAGCGCCGCTTTCCGGAGCGGTTCCGCACCTGGGAAGAAGCACTGGCGCGCGCGGGCCGGCTCAGCCAGGCGTACGCGGATGATTGACGGCGCGGGGAGAAGGTCCGCGGCGGGCCGGACGACCCGGTCCAGCCGCGATCCGCTTCAGGCGATGATCGACGGAACGGCGAACGCGACGGGGCGGATCACGTCTTCAGGTTGTTCTGCCCCTGCAGGGAGTCGTTCCGGTTCTTCTCATTGGTGAGCGTCAGCGTCAGCTCCTCCAGGCTGCCGTAGATGGCCAGCCGGGGCGGTGCGTACGGACGGCGGGTGCTGTGGTTTGCTTCCATGGTCCCATGCGGCAGAAAGTGGGTCGGCGCTGCCGGGCGGCGTCCGCCGTGTTAAGGGTGTACCAATCGCGTCCAAACCGCAAGCCCCGCGCAACCATCCCCGCGATGTACGGAAGCGTTTACGGCAACACGGCTTCGGCGCGCGCACGCCGCCGCCCGTTCCCCCCCGGCGGGCGCGCCGCGCGCAGCCGGTGAAGGAGCTCGTGTCGCCGCCGGATTCCGCGCGGCCCGAGCACGCGCTGCTGCTCGCAGCGGCCCGCTCCGCGCTCCGTCCCGCCGTCCGCGCGGAGCCTCCGCCGGGGGAGGTGGATTGGGACGCCTTCCTCGCCCTCGCCGCGCGCAACCGGCTCCTTCCGCTGGCGCACCGCCTGCTCGCGGACCGGGCGGAGGTCCCGGGGACGGTCCGGTCGCGGCTGCGCGCGGCCGCCGCGGACGCCGGGCACCGGGCGCTGGCCCGCGCCGGCGAGCTGCGGCGGCTGATCGGCGCGATGGACGCGGCGGGCGTGCGGGCGGTGGCGTACAAGGGCCCGGCGCTGGCGGTGCGGGCATACGGCGACCTGGCGCTGCGGACGTACGCGGACCTGGACCTGCTGGTGGCGCCGGAGGACGTCGCCGGCGCCGCGCGGGTGCTGGAGGGGCGCGGATACGTATCCGCCCACCGCTTTTCGCCCGCGCAGGACGCCGTCTTCCGCCGCACCGACGGCGACTATCCGTTTCACCATCCCCGAACGGCCGCGCTGGTGGAGCTCCACTGCCACGTTTCGTCCGCCCGCTTCTGCGTCCGTCTGCCCACGGCGCAGCTGATCGCCCGCGCCCGCCCCGTCCCCATCGGCGGCGGGCAGGTGCCCGCGCTGGCGGACGACGACCTGTTCCTGGCGCTCTGCCTGCACGGCGCCAAGCACCGCTGGGCCCGGCTGGAGTGGCTCACGGCCGCCGCCGCCCTCGCCTTGCGCGCCGGGCTGGAGCTGGAGGCGATCCACCGCCGCGCGTCCGCCATCGGCGCGGGGCGCACGGTGCGCCTGGCGCTGCTGCTGGCGCGCGACGCGCTCGGCCTGGCGCCGCCGCCCTCCACCCAGCGCTCCATCTCCGCCGATGCCACGCTGGCGGCGCTGGCGGCGGAGGCGCGCGCCTTGTGGTTCGCGGCGCCGGCGGAGGACGGGACGGCGGCCAACCTGCGCTTCAACTACCGTTTGCGGGAAGGCGCCGCGGACCGGGCCCGCTACGCCGCGCGGTGGCTGTTCACCCCCTCGCCCGAGGACTGGGCGTGGGCGTGCCTGCCGGACGCGCTTTCGCCGCTGTACCGCGCGCTGCGGCCGCTGCGGCTGGCGCTTCGCTACGGCCCGCGGAGGGGCGGGTGACGGCGCGCGCGGCGGCCGCGTTCGCGCGCGAGATGGCGGCGATGATGCCGCGCCGCTTCGCGCTGGCGGTGGGGCTGAGCCTGGCGGTCACGGCGGGAGAGGCGGCCGGCGTGCTGCTGCTGACGCGGCTGCTGGCGCTGGCGGGGGTGGGGGAGCTGGGCGGCGGCGCGGCGGCGCTGCCGCGCGCGGTGGAGCGTGTCTTTCGCGCCGTGGGCGTTCAGCCGGCGCTGGGGCCGGTGCTGGCGGTGTTCGTGGCCGTGGTGGTGGCCGCCGCCATGCTGCAGCGCGCCTCGACGCTGGTCTACAACGCCATCTCGCTGGACGCGGCGGTGCAGGCGCGCGTGCGTCTGTACCGCGCCATCGCGCGCGCGCGCTGGCTGCCCCTGGCGCGCGCCCGCGGTGCGGACCTGCTGAACGCGCTCACGGGCGAAGCCGACCGGGTGGGGAACGCGGCGGGCCTGCTGCTGACGCTGCTGGTGCACGCGCTGGTTTCGCTGGGGTACCTGGCGCTCGCCTTTCGCGTGTCGCCCCCGCTGACCGCGGTGGCGCTGGCGTGCGGCCTGGTGCTGCTGCTCACCCAGCAGCGCTACCGCGCCGCCTCGCGCCGCAGCGGCGAGGCGCTCAGCGAGGCCCGCGCGCAGGTGCTGAACGCGGCCGGCGAGCACCTGGGGGCGCTAAAGGTGGTCAAGAGCTACGGGGCGGAGGAGCGCAACGTCCGCATCTTCGGCGCCGCGGCGGAGCACTCGCGCGACGTGCACTTTCGCGCGTGGCGCGCCTACGCCGACTCGCGCGCCGCCTTCATGTTGGGGACGGTCGTCCTGCTGGCCGTCGTGGCGTGGCTGGCGCTGGAGGTGCTGCACGTCACGGGAGCCACCGTGCTCCTGCTCATCTTCCTGTTCTACCGCCTGGTGCCGCGGCTGTCGCACCTGCACGTCGTCTACCAGCACCTTTCGCACGACCTTCCCGCCTGGGAGGGGATGGGCGCGCGCGTGCGGGCGCTGGAGGCGGAGCACGAGGCGCTCTCCGGGGACGAGGCGGAGCGGGTGGAACTGGCCCGGTGCATCCGCTTCGACGGCGTGTCGTTCGCGTACGACGAGGATCGTACCGACGCGGTGGAGGGGCTGTCGCTGACGATCGAGGCGCGGCGGACGACGGCGGTGGTGGGCCCCTCCGGCGCCGGCAAGACGACGGTTGCGGACCTGGTGATGGGGCTGGTGTCGCCGCGGGAAGGGCGCATCCTGGTGGACGGCCGCACGCTGGACGAGTCGTGGCTGCGGGCGTGGCGGGCGGGGAGCGGGTACGTGGCCCAGGACACGCTCCTGTTCAACGACACGGTGCTCGCCAACCTGGTGTGGGCGCGCCCCGGCGCCACCGAGGCGCAGGTGTGGGAGGCGCTGCGGCTGGCGGCGGCGGAGGAGTTCGTCCGCGCGCTCCCCCGCGGGCTGGCGACGGAGGTAGGCGACCGCGGGGTGCGCCTGTCCGGCGGCGAGCGGCAGCGGCTGGCGCTGGCGCGCGCGCTGCTGCGCCGCCCGGCCCTGCTCATCCTGGACGAGGCCACCAGCGCGCTGGACGCCGAGAACGAGCGCCGCATCCGCGACGCCATCGGGGCGCTGCACGGAAGCATCACCATCCTGATGATCACGCACCGCCTGCCCAGCGTGCGCGACGCGGACGTGGTGCACGTGCTGGAGGGCGGCCGTCTGGTGGAGTCCGGCACGTTCGCCGAGCTCGTCACGCGCCCCGGCGGCCGCTTCCGCCGCCTCTGGGGCACCCAGGCAGGGGACGCGGAGGCGGATGACGCCGAACCGGATGAAGCCGCGGTGGGCGATGGCGGAACCCGCAACGGCCGGATGACGCGCGCCGCGAACCCGTCGTCCTGAGCCGGGGGCCCGCGGAGCGATTGAATGGAGCTATTGAGAGCACCGCAGGAAAATCGCAAGCTCCGCCCGCGCGGACCGCACCGCCGCCTCTGCCAACGCCCGACGCGGTTCAACCTCCCCAGTGTCATCTTCCGACGCCGATGGCCTCGCGGTCGGCACGGAGGTGAGACCCCATCTCGTTCAGTGACCTGCAGATCTGTACGAGGTCACAAGCCGTCCCTTCGCCCGACCAGCTAGCCCAACTACCCGGTACTATGGATAGAGAAATGATCCGTGTACTTCCGTGCTTCGTCCTTCTTGTGGCGCTTGCAGCGAACGCTGGATGCGCCTCGGAACGCGAAGCTGACGCTCCACGGAATCAGCACGGCGTGGTGATGCGGGCCGACTCTGGGATCGAGCTACGGGTGTTTTTACCTCGTGATACGATCAATGTGCGGGACTCCCTCCCGGTGGAAGTGCAGTACCTGATCGTGAACGGTCCGAAAGCCACCAGGATAAGCAATGCACCGGACCGCTATGTGCATCTCGTAGAGCGAGAGGATGGTCGAGCGGTACGTCCGAAGAGGGGGGGAGCTCCACCTACCGTTGCATGGGGGCGCCGGGTGTTGCTCGTCTTGCCCGCCAATGCGTGGCTGGGACAGACCCGCGACATGCGGTGTCTCAGTGTCTGGGGCGGCTACGATGAACCGGCGGAGGGGGATTGCCTGGGCGAATATGATTTTCGGGAGCCCGGCACGTACCATGTCATCGTCAAGTACTTGACCCTGGAAATCTGGCCGAATCTGGACAGCCTGACCGCCGTAAACGATACGAGCAAGGTTCCAGTATCCGTGGAGCCCCTCGTCGAGGGCCGCGTTTTGGAAGACACCGCCACTCTCGTCGTCCTGCCTGAGTGACCGAGGGACAAGTCGTGACATCTCAGCGCGAGCCGGGTGTCTCATCGGAGGTCGTGCGGGCACCCCGCAAAGGGGGTCCCCGGGTCAACGCTGGAGTGATCGACAGAGCCCGGCGCGATCGAGTGTTTTCGGGCCGGGGCTGTCTGGGAGCGTGCCGACGCGCACTTGGGCAGGCGGGCCGCCAACCTCCCCCGGCAGTTTCGGGGGAGGTGCGAACTTAAGCGAGCGGAGGGAGCCTGCGCGGGACCCGCCACCGGGCTGGAGCGATTGAACAATCGCAAAGTCCGCCTGCGCGCCGCCTGCGCGGACTGCACCGCAGCCTCTGCGCAAGCCCGCCGCCGTTCAACCTCCCCCAGGGTTTTTTGGGGGAGGTGCGAGCATAAGCGAGCGGAGGGGGCGCGGCGCG
>JAHWJJ010000237.1 GCA_019348475.1 Gemmatimonadota bacterium
TCGAATTCTCCCTTCCCCCACGCAGTTTGTGGGGGAAGGGCCGGGGATGGGGGGGGCTCGGCGGCCGACGGAACTCGGCCGCACGCGATGAAGTTCTCCCTTCCCCCACGCAGTTTGTGGGGCAACGGCCGGGGATGGGGGGGCGCTCGGCGTGGGGCGTGAACTCCCGCCTCACCGCGCTCCCACCACCAACCCAGTGAGGAACCCATGCGCCGCAGCTTTCCGCGTTTCGCCTTCCCCGCCGTCGCGGCGCTGGCCCTGGCCGCCTGCGACGGCGCCTCTCCCACGGGCGGCGCCGACGCCAGCATGGACCGCGCCCAGGCGCAGGCCGCCGCCAGCGCGTGGGACGCCGTGGGGGCGCAGGTGATGGACGGATTCGCGGGCCCCTCGTTCAGCGTCTCCGGCGGCGAGGCCGGGCCCGCGCACGGCACCGCCACCATGGAGTTCACGCGCACGCGCCAGTGCCCGATGGGCGGCACGGCCACGCTGCAGGGGACGCGCGTGGTGCAGCGGGACCCCGCGACGCGCAGCGGCAGCATCCAGGTGACCGCCACCCGCACCGACGCCGCGTGCACGATGAACGCGCGGCGCGGCGAGGGCACGCTCAGCATCACCGGCGCGCCCAGCGTGGCGCTGTCGGCCAGCCAGACGTGGACCGACGGGCAGCCGGGCACGCGCGTCACCACCCAAAAGGGGAGCTTCAGCTGGCAGCGCTCCACGGGCCAGAGCGGCACCTGCACGGTGGACCTGACCGCCACCTTCACTCCGGCGACGCACACCTATACGCTGAACGGCACCTTCTGCAACCACGCCGTGAGCGTCACGCGCACGCACGCGCCGTGAAGCGTGCGGGTGGATGATGGAAAGCGGAGCGGCCCCCGGACCGTCGAGTCCGGGGGCCGCTCCGCGTTTCCGCCGGATCCCGATCCGGGGTCAGGCGGTGATGCGGCGCTGGCGCGAGGCCCTGGACCCCGCCGACACCCCCGCGCCCACCGCCGCTCCGAACAGGAGCGCCGTTCCGCCCCCCACCAGCGGGAGCAGCGCCACCACCGGCATCGCCAGCGCCGCCGCGGCGACGCCGGCGACCACCGGGGCCGCGCCGGTGTGCACGGCGTCCACGTAAGCCAGCCGGCGGCGAACGAAGCCGCGCGTCTGCAGATATCCGAAAGCCGCTGCCGCAAAGGCGATGGCGAGTGTAATCATCGTCGGTTCTCCAGTCTTCAAAGAAAGCTCAGGTCCGCTTCGCCGTACCGGGTACGGCAGACGGACCGGGAAGGTTTCAGCGCTCCGCGCGCCGCGAATCCATCATTCGCCAGCGGCCGGCACGGCGCCGGGAAGGGAAAGCCGGCCGCGGTTCTTTATGCCAAATGTTCCGGTCTTCTGTGCAGACCCTCAAAAGCATCACGCGGAGGACGCGGAGGAAGGGAGTGAGGGCGCGGAAAACGGACAAAGCTCTCCGCGTCCTACGTGTGAAACTTACGTTCGATCGCGGTGCACACGAAATCGTGGGATTCGGTATCAGGGGCGTACCGCCAGGAGCGAGTAGAGGCAGGCGCACGGAATCGCTGCTCATCGACGGCGGACGGTTGCGCGGCGGCGTCCGGGTGGCGACCATTCGTGTGCCGGCGGCGCCGGTCCGCCGCCGCACATCACGATCCCGATTCCGCCCGCATTCCATGACCCGCTCGCCCATCCTGCGCCTCGCGCTCGCCATGGCCTTCCATTCCGTCGTCCTGACGCCGCCGCTGCAGGCGCAGACGCCCAAGGTGCGCGAGTGGCGGCGCGCCAACGAGCACGCCCTGCTGCGCGAGTACGTGGACTTTCTCGCCCTTCCCAACGTGGCGCGCGACGAGGCCGACATCCGCCGTAACGCCGTCCACCTGATGGAGATGATGCGCCGCCGCGGGCTGAGCCCGCGGCTGCTGGAAGCGGACGGTTCGCCCCCCGCGGTCTACGGCGAGTGGACCGTCCCCGGGGCCACGCGCACGGTGGTGCTGTACGCGCACTACGACGGCCAGCCCACGGACAGCGCCGCCTGGCACGGCAGCCACCCCTGGCGCCCCGTCTTCCGCACGGCGCGGCTGGACCAGGGCGGCGAGATCGTCGCCCTTCCCCCGCCCGGCCAGCCGATCGACCCGGAGTGGCGGCTGTACGCGCGCTCCGCGGCGGACGACAAGGCGGGGGTGATGGCGATCCTGGCGGCCGTGGACGCCCTGCGCGCCAGCGGAATGGCGCCCACCTCGGACCTGAAGTTCTTTTTCGAGGGCGAGGAGGAGCAGGGATCGCCGCACCTGCGCGCGCTGCTGGGCCGCCACGCGGACCTGCTGCGCGCGGACGCGTGGATCATCGCGGACGGCCCGGTGCACCAGAGCGGCAACAAGCAGGTGGTGTACGGGGTGCGCGGCGACGTGAACGTGGACGTCACCGTGTACGGCCCCGTGCGCCCGCTGCACTCCGGGCACTACGGCAACTGGGCGCCCAACCCCGCCATGCTGCTGGCGCAGCTGCTGGCGACCCTCAAGGACAGCCACGGCCGGGTGAGCGTGGCCGGGTGGTACGACGACGTGGAGCCGCTGGGCGACGCCGAGCGCGAGGCCATCCGCGACCTGCCGTTGAACGACGCGGAGCTGATGCACGAGCTGGGGATCGCGCTGCCGGAGATCACCGGGCCGTCGCTGATGGAGCTGATCACGCTGCCGTCGCTGAACGTGAATGGCTTCGAGAGCGGCGGCGTGGGGGCAGGGGCGCGCAACGTGATCCCCACCGAGGCCACCGCCGCCCTGGACCTGCGCCTGGTGCGCGGCAACGACCACCGGCGGCAGGTGCAGAAGCTGGTGGACCACGTTCGCCTGCACGGATTTCAGGTCCTGGACCGCGCGCCCACCCTGGAGGAGCGCCGGCGGCACCCGCGCCTGGCGTGGATGCCCGTGCGCGGCGGCGGCTACAACGCCGAGCGCACCCCCATGGACCTGCCCATCTCGCGCGCCGTGCTGCGGGCGGTCCAGTCCACCACCCCCGCCGAGCCCGTGTACGCGGTTCCAACCCTGGGCGGCAGCCTGCCGCTGTCCATCATCAGTGAAACGCTGGGCACGCGCACCATCATCGTTCCCGTGGCCAACCACGACAACAATCAGCACGCCGAAGACGAGAACCTGCGCCTGCAGAACCTGTGGGACGGCATCGAGTCCATGGCCGCCGTGATGACGATGGAGCCCGGGACCTGAGCCTGGACCTTCACCTTCCGCACGAGGGAGTCATCGATCGTGAGGGCCGGGAGCTTCGGAGAGCTGCTTGATCGAAGTGGCTTGCAGGAGGTGCCTGAAGGACGATCCGGAATCCCCGCCGAGGACCACGCGCCTGGCAATCGCCTTAGACCAGATGCTTCCGGTCTTCCGTGCAGATCCCCAAAAGCATCACGCGGAGGACGCGGAGGAAGTGAGAGAGGACGCGGAGAACAGACCGAGATCTCCGCGTCCTCGCCCTTTTTCTCCGCGTCCTCCGCGTGAATTTACGTTCGGTTGCGGAGCATACGAAAATCGTGGGATTCGGATGATATGAGGGGGTAGTCGCGCGGATGCACGTTCGCGCCTGAAGCAAGCGCCGCCTCCCGTTCGGGGAGGCGGCGCTTTCGTCGTGGCGAGGCGGCCCGCTGCGCGGCCGCGGCTCAGGGCTCGGAGAGGGCGCGGTTCTTTTCGATGTAGTCCGACCACTCCGGCGGCACGTCCGTGTCGGGAAAGATGGCCTGCACGGGGCACTCCGGCTCGCAGGCGCCGCAGTCGATGCACTCGTCGGGGTTGATGTAGTACTGGTCGTCCGCCTCGTAGATGCAATCCACAGGGCAGACCTCGACGCAGCTTGCGTCCTTGGTGCCGATGCAGGGCTCCGCGATTACGTAGGGCATCCAGGTTCTCCAGCAGGGGTCAGGGCCGGCAGGTTCTGCTCGCGCATGCACCGGAAAGCGGAATCATAACCACGCCCCCGGCGGTTGTCCACCAATCTCGAACGCTCGTTCGAACGCGTCAATCCAGGTGCGCGCCGAACCACTCCAGCGTGGCCTCGGCGGCCACGCGCAGCTCGGGGGTGGCGCCGGCGTACGGATGCCTGGCGTTGAACCCGTGGTCGGCGCCCTCCACCACCAGCAGCTCGGCGCGCTCCCCCGCGGCCTCGAACAGCTCACGCCCCTCGTCTACCGGCACCGAGGGGTCCGCGTCGCCGTGCACGATCAGCCAGGGCACCGCCACCCGCGCCGCGGCGGCCAGGATGTCCAGCCGCTCGCGGTTGGCGTCCAGGTCGCGCCAGTAGCCGGGGCCGATTGGCATCATCTGCCGGGTGCGCGCGTTCTCGATCTGCACCGTGCCGCCGGCCTTCCAGGTGGCCACCTGCTCCGGCGTCCAGCGGTCCACCCTCGCGATGGCGGCCCACGTCACCAGCGCCTTTACCCGCGGGTCCGCCGCGGCCGCGAGCACCGCCTCGCCGCCGCCCCGCGAATGCCCGAACAGGCCGATGCGGCGCACGGGCCGGTGCAGCAGCGCGCCGCGTTCCACCACGTCGATCACGCGCCGGATCTCGTCCAGGTTGCGCGTGTGCGTGTGCTCCGCGAACCGGTGCATCGCCGAGAAAGTGTCCGCCCCGTCCGGGCCGATGCCGTTGCGCGAAAAATCCACCGTGACCGCGGCGAACCCGCGCATCGCCGCCGCGCGCGCCAGGTTGGGAAAGAAGCCGAAGCGGCGGAACCCCTTGAACCCGTGGCAGATGACGATGGCCGCGTCCGGCCGGTGCCCCTGCCGCACCCGCACGTCGCCTCGCACGGGCGGTCCGCCGTCCGCCGACGGGAGCTCGAACGTGGTGCAGGTGATCGCGGGCCTGTGCTCGTCAGGCATCGGTGCGTCGTGGCTGGTTTCGCCGTCACCCGCTCCCCCGGGCGCGCACCCTCTCCTGAAAACGGGAGAGGGTATGAACACCGGACTAACTCCACGCCGTGCAACCGCTCCCCCTCTCCCGGCGCAGTTTGCCGGGCGAGGGGCCCGGGGGGTGGCAAATCCTCAAACCATCGGGCAGCCGCGGCACGGGACCGCCCTGGGGCACCCCTCGCAGGGCAGCTCCGGCGCGGGAAGCTCGCCCGTGCGGGCTTTTTCATCCGCCAGGCGCAGGGCCAGGTAGCGCATCCGCCGGCGGTTGGTGGGCTCGCTGAACTCGCCTTCGCGCGCGGAGCCCAGCGTTCCCGCGGCGGCCGCCGTGGCGATCTGGCGCACCTGCTCGATCTCCTCCGCGCCCAGGCGTCCCAGGCCGGCGAGCTCGTGCCGCGGGGCGCGCTCCAGCACCAGCACCTGCCGGGCGAAAGAGACGAACATGCTGCACGCCTCCGGGCAGGGCACCGGCGCCTCGCCCACAGGGTCGCCCTCCGGCGGCAGCTGCAGCGGCGTATCCCCATCCACCTCCCACGCCACCCGGCGCAGGCAGACGGCGTCGCCGCAGCAGGCGCGGACGGTGTTCCGCACCACGTCGGGCGGAAGCAGCTTCACGGCGCCGTAGATGCCGCTCTGCCGCGCCGCGACCTCGCGCCAGTGGGTGACGCGCACCGTGCCCTCGCGCCCGGCGTGCCAGTGCAGCGCGCAGGCGGGGTACAGGTAGTCCAGCGCCGTCCACAGCGCCCGCGCGTCCAGGTCCACCAGCGCCCACCCCTGGCGCAGGTCGGGTGCCGTCTTGAGGGGCCGGTGCTCGCCGCGGTTGGTCATCTGCGCGACGGCGCGCGCGGCGTACGGATCGCTGGTCACCGTCTCCAGCGAGAGGATGGAGCGGTGGACGTCGCGCGCGTGGCGGATTTCGTACTGGCCGTCCCCCGTGCGGAGGAGGCGCACCTGCAGAAAGCTGCGCCCCGCTTCGCCGGCCGCGTCGATCCACTCCACCAGCGCCCGCCGCGCCGCGGCAATCCCGCCCGGCGCGTGGGATCCGCGCGATCGCGACGCGTCAGACACCGGACGCCCCGCCCACCGCCGCGCTGGCGGGAATGCGCGCGCCGGCCTCGCGGGCGCGCTGCAGCACGATCTGCGCGATCTCGGGAAAGGTGCCCACGGGCGCCGCGTAGAAGATGGTGCGCCCGTCCTTTTCGGTCACCGCGCTGACGGCGGGGCGGTGGATCCCCAGGTCGTCGGGGATGGTCTCCTGCGTGTGCCACCCCTCGGCGACGAAGAAGGGGACCAGGACGACCCGCCGCTCCTCCATCCCCTCCAGCACCTCGCCCACCTCCGGCTCCTGGTCCAGAAAGCCGGTGCGCACGTGGCCGAACACCCCCGCCTGGTCCGCCTCGCGGCTGACGCGGTAGATGACCTCGGCGGAGTTGCTGTTCCGCTCCGTTCCGTGGCCGATGATGATGAGCCCCGCCTGCCGCGCCTCGTCGCCCGTGAGCCCCGCGCTCTCTTCCGCGCGGCGCAGGATCATCCGCGGCATGGAGGGGTGCGTGCCCACGGGCGGCGTGTAGCGGATCGTCTTGCCCAGCCGGTGCGTCACGGAAGGGGCGGGCCCGTCCAGCCCCAGCTCGCGCGGGATCACTTCTTCGGTGAAGTAGCCTTCGGAGATGAACAGGGGGACCACGTACACCTGGTCGGCCTCCACCAGGTCGAACACCTCGCGCATGGAAGGTTCTTCCTTCCAGAAGCACTCGCGCACCTCGTCGAACGCGCCCGTGGCCCGGATGGCGGCGGCGTGCGCGTAGACGGGTGCGCTGGACTCGGCGCTCAGGTGCGACCCGTGGCCGATGATGATCAATGCCTGCAACTGCCCCTCGCTCCTTCGGCAAACGTTCTCACGACGCGCCGAAGATGCGGAGGCAAGGTGCGTGCGGCAAGGGATTGGGAAAGCGGCGACGCCGTTCGCGGTAGCCGTTCCCGGAATGGATGCCTGGCGCGCCTCCAGGAGCGAATGAGTTCGCCGCTGGAGAATCGCAAAGTCCGCCTGCGCGCCGCCTTCGCGGACTCCCGGCGGCGAGGTTTGTTGAGCGCGGTCGGGCTACGAGAATTCCCAAGGTGGGTTCCTCGGAACGACAGCGCCGCGCGCGCATGGCCGCGCTCGCGTCACCCCTCTCCCGCGCAGTTTGAGGGAGAGGGGCCGGGGGTGAGGGGTCCGCGCGAAGCGCGACGCCGTTGCCGTTGCCCGTTGCCGTTCCCGCAGTTGAAGCCCCGCGCA
>JAHWJJ010000238.1 GCA_019348475.1 Gemmatimonadota bacterium
CCTCGTTGTAGACGTCGACGAGGATCTTGAGCGTCTCGGTCTGCGCCTCCTCCCACGTGGCGTGCGCGGTGTGCCCCTCCTGCCACAGGAACTCGGTGGTGCGCAGGAACAGGCGCGTGCGCATCTCCCACCGCACCACGTTCGCCCACTGGTTGTAGAGGAGCGGCAGGTCGCGGTAGCTCTGCACCCACTTGGAGAACATCTCGTAGATGATGGTCTCCGATGTGGGGCGCACGATCAGCGGCTCCTCCAGCTTGCTGTCCGGATCCGGGATCAGCCCGCCGCCTTCCACGGCCTTGAGGCGCGTGTGGGTGACGATCGCCGCCTCTTTGGCGAACCCCTCCACGTGCTCCGCCTCGCGCGCCAGGAAGCTCTGCGGTATGAAGAGCGGGAAGTAGGCGTTCTGGTGCCCCGTCTCCTTGAAGCGCAGGTCCAGCCGGTCGCGCATCAGCTCCCACAGCCGATAGCCGTAGGGGCGGATGACCATGCAGCCGCGCACGGGCGAGTAGTCGGCCAGCTCGGCCTTGAGCACCACTTCGTTGTACCAGGCACTGAAGTCCTCCGCCTGGGTGGTAAGCGCTTTCTCGTTCGACATGGGTTTCCGTAAAAGTCAAAGGACCCGCCGCGTCGGGCGGCGGATCCATGTTCGTAGCGGATCGTGCCCGTAGTCAGGCGAAGATGTCGCGCACCGGCAGCTTCCATCCCGGCACCACGTCTTCGCCCTTCAGCACATCGTCTTCGGTCAGCACGGCGATGTCGTTCCGTGATCGGTAGACGGTAACGGCGCGGCACTCGGGACTCACCAGCCACACGAGCCGCGTGCCTGCCGCGAGCCAGTCGAGCACTTTACCGATCATGAAGTCGTACGGGTCCCAGACGCAGGCGATCTCCACCGCAAGGTCCGGTGCGCCCGGGAAGTAGCGATCCTCGTTCGGCCGCCTGTCTCTTCTCGCTCGGCAACACGGTCGCGTGTGACGAATGCAATCGAGGGCGCCCGGACCGTGTCCGGATCGCTCCAGAGATGGAAGCCGCAGGGTAGAAACGTAACCCCCAGGTCACGAGACTCGACGTCACGCGCCAGGTGCCTGCACAGGTTCGCCGCAGCGGTCGCGGCTGCCCAGCTGGCGAACTGCCGCTCCACGACTCGCCGCGAACAAGCTCCAGCCGCGCAGTGGTTTCGGGCATCCGGAGCAGCTCGTCCGCCGTGGTCAGCCTTGAGACCGCCTCCATGGCTCTCCCCTCATTCGCGGAACTCCAAGCCCGCGCCGGCTCAGCCGTAGATTGCCGGCGCGGGCGTCACGGTCGGCCGATCTCGGCGAGGGGGACGCGCGACTCCTGGCCGCTCTCCATGTCCTTGACCACGCCGACCCCCTCGGCCACGTCCTCGGGGCCGATGATGACCGTGCGGCGGGCGCCCAGAGCGGATGCGTTCTTGAACTGCTTGCCCACGCCCTGGTGCTTGAGGGCGTAGTCCACCGACGCGCCGCCGTCGCGGAGGCGGTGCACCAGCGCCAGCACCTGCGGGCGCTGCTCGGGGGTGACGGGGATCACGTACCAGTCCAGCGTGTGGCGCGTCTCGGGCAGAAGGCCGCGGTCGCGCAGCAGCTCCGTGAGCACCACGTCGCCCATGCCGAAGCCCAGCGCGGGAAGCTGCACCCCGCCCACCTGCGCCAGCAGGTTGTCGTAGCGCCCGCCGCCGCAGATGGCGCGCAGCTCGCCCCGCACGTCGAACAGCTCGAACACGATCCCCGTGTAGTACGCCAGCCCCCGCACGATGGAGAGGTCGAACCGGACGTAGTCCGTCAGGCCCATGGCGCGCAGCTGCCCGAACGTCTGCGCCATCCGCTCGATCTCCGGCGCCACGCCCTCGGTGTCGCCGTACGCCGCGCGCACCGCGTCGAAGTCCGTGTGGCGAAAGACGTCCAGCGTGCGCTCCACGGCGTCGTCCCCCATCTCCGCCTCCTTGCGGAGGCGGGCCCCGACCCCCTCGCGCCCTTCGCGCTCCAGCTTGTCGACGATGTTGTAGACCAGGATCAGCCTGTCCTCGGGGACACCGGCGTGCAGCAGCAGCGCCCGCAGCAACCCGCGGTCCGACACGCGCGCCACGAAGTCCTGCTCCGTGAGCCCGAACGCGCGGAGCATGTCGATCGCCGCGGCCAGCAGTTCCGCGTCGGCCGCGGGGTCCTCCTCGCCGACGATGTCCAGGTTCAGCTGAAAGTGCTCGCGCAGGCGCCCCCGCTGCTGCCGTTCGTATCGGAACAGCTGCGGGATGCTGAACCACTTGATCGGCTTGCGCAGCCCGCCCGCGCGCGCGGCGGCCATGCGCGCCAGCGTGGGCGTCATCTCCGGGCGCATGGCGACGTCGCGGCCGCCCCTGTCGGTGAAGTTGTACAGCTGCTGTACGATCTCGGGGCCGGACTTTTCGGTGTACAGCTCCAGCGGCTCCAGCGGGGGCCCGTCGTACTCCTGGAACCCGTACCGGCGCGCGACCTCGCGCCACGTGCGCACGATGTGCGCGCGCACGGCGAATTCGTCGGGGTAGAAGTCCCGGAAGCCCGGCAGTGCCTGAAAGTTCGCGTTCGACATAGCCGCGGAATGTAGCGCGGGGGCGGGCGATAGGGAACAGGGGCGAAGGGCCAGGGAACAGGGAACAGGGAACAGGGAATAGCGGACGGGGATTTCTGAGTCCGCGCTCGCTGGAGCGGCTGAAGCCGCCGCAACGACTGCGGAAAGCCTCGCAAACTGCGCGAGGCTTCAACTGCGGAACGGCAACAGCGTCGCGCCAGGCGGTCAGGGGACCGCGATGCCCATCTCCGCCAGCGCGTCGCCGACGGTGTGCACCGAGCCGGTGACCAGGATGGTCCCGTACGGGGCCATCGTTTCCGCGCGCATCAGCGCGGACGCGAGCTCCGGGATCACACGCACGGGGATCTTCGTATCGATCGAATCCGCGACGTGGGCCGGATCCCAGCGCCGCGACTCGGGGGCGGTGGGGGCGAGGGTCAGGACGGCGGCGTCCGCGCGGGCCAGGAGCGGCGGGAGCATCTCGTCCCACTCCTTGTCCGCGAGGATCGCGGCGACGAGGACCACGGGGCGCGGCAGATCGAGCGCATCCAGCGTCTGCACCAGGGCGGCCACTCCCGCGGGATTGTGCGCCACGTCGAAGATCCACGTGCCGCCGCGCTGCCGGAGCACCTGCATCCGCCCGGCCCAGCGGACGCCGGCGAACCCCGCCTCGACCGCCTCCCACGACGGCCGCGCGTCGTCCGGAAGCGCGCCGAGCAGCTCCGCCGCGAGCGCAGCGTTCCGCGCCTGGTGCGCGCCCACGAGCGGCATCCGCACCTCGCGCGAGCCCCAGCGCTGCGAGTCCAGCCGGAACCGGGTGCCCTCCAGCGACACGTCGACGTCCGCCACCCGCGCCACCCGGTCCAGTTCCACCACGGGCGCGCCGACCTCCTCCGCGCGGCTACGCAGCACGTCCACCAGCCCGGGCGCGCTCTCGCCCACGACGGCGGGGACCCCGGGCTTGAAGATGCCGGCCTTTTCCCACGCGATGCCTTCCAGCGAATCGCCCAGGTACTCCACGTGGTCGCGCGCCACGTTGGTGACCGCCGTCGCCAGCGGGGCGACTACGTTGGTGGAGTCCAGGCGACCGCCCAGCCCCACCTCCACCACGGCGAGATCGACGCCAGCTTCGGCGAAGCAGAGGAACGCGAGCGCCGTCGCCGCCTCGAAGAAGGTGGCCTCCGTGCGCTCGATGGCGGGCCGCAGCCGCTCCATCGCCGTGGCCAGCAGCGCCGCGTCCACGGGCCGGCCACCGACGCGGATGCGCTCCGCGAACGAGACCAGGTGCGGCGACGTGTACAGGCCGACCGTGCGCCCCGGCTGCGCGGCGCGAAGGGCGGATTCGCAGAGGGCGCTGACGGGGCCCTTGCCGTTGGTGCCCCCCACGTGGAGCGCACGAAAGCGCCGGTGCGGATGGTCCACACCGGCGAGCAGCTCCTCCGTGCGCTCCAGCCCCCAGCGAATGCCGCCCGACGTGCGGGCGAACAGCCAGGCCGCAGGATCGTCCGACTTCATCGCTCCGCGGCCCCGTTCACCCGTTCACCCGTTCACCCGTTCACCCGTTCACCCGTTCACCCGTTCACCCCTTCACCCCCTTCACCCCTTCACCCGTTCACCGTCACGCCGCCTCCGCCGCCGGGAACGCCTCCGACGCCGGCAGCCCCAGCATGTGCCGCAGCAGCTGGCTCACGCGCCCCTTCAGCTTGCGCCGGTCCACGATGTCGTCCAGCATCCCGTACTCCAGCAGGAACTCCGCGCGCTGAAAGCCCTCCGGCAGCTCCTGCTTGATGGTCTGCTCGATCACCCGCGGGCCCGCGAACCCGATCAGCGCCCCCGGCTCGGCCAGGTTCACGTCGCCCAGCATGGCGTACGACGCCGTCACGCCGCCGGTGGTGGGGTCGGTGAGGATGGAGACGTACGGCAGCCCCTCCTCGTTCAGCTGCGCCAGGACGGCGCTGGTCTTGGCCATCTGCATCAGCGAAAAGATCCCCTCCATCATCCGCGCGCCGCCCGACGCCGAGACGATGATCAGCGGCGTGCGGTTCTCCAGCGCCCGCAGCCCCGCGCGCGCCAGCTTCTCGCCCACCACCGACCCCATGGACCCGCCGATGAAGGAGAAGTCCATCACCCCCAGCGAAAGGGGAATGCGGTCCAGCTCGCCCTCGCCCGTGACCACCGCGTCGCCATACGCGCTCTTGCGCTCCGCGGCGGCCAGGCGGTCGCGGTAGGGCTTCAGGTCCACGAAGCCCAAGGGGTCGCCCGAGCGCATCTCGCGCTCCGTCTCGCGAAAGGTGCCGGGGTCCGTCAGCAGCTGCACGTACCCGTCTGCGCCCAGCCGCAGGTGGTGCCCGCAGTTGGGGCAGACGTTCCAGTTCTCCCGCAGTTTTTCCCGGTAGACGATCTCGCCGCAGCTGGGGCACTTTTCCCACAGCTCGCCGGGAAGGTCGCGGCGGTCGCCCGCCTGCAGGCGCGTCTTGGGCTTGCGGAACCAGGCCATGGAAGTATCCGAAAGGACGGAGGGCGGTAAACAGATGTAGTCACGGGCGCGCGGGGGGACCCGCTAACGCCCCTTTTCGGCGGCGACGCGTTCCACCACCGCCATCGCCAGCAGGTTCACCAGCAGGAACGACCCGCCGTAGCTGATGAAGGGGAGGGGAATCCCCGTCACCGGCATCACCCCCACCGTCATCCCCACGTTGATCAGCACGTGCGTGAACCAGCTGCCCAGGATGCCGATGGGCACCAGCGAGGCGAACGGGTCGCGCGCGCGCTCGGCCACGCGGATCAGGCGCCAGAAGATCAGCCCGAAGCACACCAGCACCGCCATCACCCCGATGAACCCCAGCTCCTCGCCGATCACCGAGAAGATGAAGTCGGTGTGCTGCTCGGGAAGGAAGGCCAGCCGCTTTTGCGGGCCCTCCAGGTACCCCTTGCCCCACAGCCCGCCGCTGCCGATGGCCACCCGGCTCTGGATGAGGTTGTAGCCGCTCCCCCGCGGGTCGATGCTGGGGTCCAGGAACACCATGAAGCGCGCCTTCTGGTACGGCTTCAGGACGTTCCACAGCGGGAGCGCCACCGCGCCCGCCACCGCGTTGGCGACGAAAATGGAGACCTTCTCCGACAGGAACGCGTTGCGGTAGAACAGCAGCACCAGCAGCAGGATGATGTAGACGCCCCACACCCACGGGTTGATGGAGACGAACAGGCTGAGCAGCGGGCTGACCAGGAAGAAGATGGTGGTCAGGGGGGTGCCGGCCCAGTACAGGCACCAGATCAGGATGCTGGCGAACGCCAGCGCCGAGCCCAGGTCGGGCTGCAGCATCACCAGCCCCATGGGGAGCGCCACCACCGCGATCGGCTTCCACAGCGCCCACAGCGTCCTGGGCGGCTCGCGCCACTCCCCCAGCACCCGCGCCAGCATGAGCGCCGTGGCGATCTTGGCCATCTCCGACGGCTGCAGCCCCACCGGGCCGATGCGGATCCAGCTCTTGGTGCTGGCCGCCGTGCCGCCGCCGCTGCCGAACACCAGCGCCGCCATCAGCAGCACCAGCCCCAGCGCGTACGCCGGCTGCGCCCCCCACTCCAGCCACCCCACCGGGATGCGCAGGATCAGGGGCACCAGCAGCAGCGCGATGGAGAACCAGAGCAGCTGCTGCTTCCACGTTCCCTCGGCGCGGGTGCCGGGAACGTCCACGTTCCCCGCGCTGAAGATCATGGCGATGCCGAAGATCGCCAGGACGATGACCAGCCAGAAGAGGACGGGGTCGCCCAGCCGGACGGGACGGTACCGCTTCACCGCGCCCCCCCCGCGCCCAGCGCGAACGGGAGCCGCGCGCGCCGCGCGGCCCCGCCGTGGTCCGTCCCGGCCCGGGTCCCCCGTCTCATTCGCGTCACCTTCACACCCCCGAACGGTACGCCAGGGCCGCGGCCAGCCCCACCGCCGCGGCGTACGCGGCCGCCAGCGGCGAGGCGAGGAGTAGCGTGCTCACCGGCCCGGCCAGGTTGGGCCGGATCAGCAGCACGTAGACGATCACGTCGTACAGCCACTTCCCGGCGAACAGGTACAGCGCCAGCAGCAGCGGGCTGTCGCTGGACAGCCCCTCGCGCGAGCGCGAGCCCAGAAAGCCCAGAATGGAGAGCGCCACCGCCCCCGCGCCCATGGTGAGCGGGTGGGCCGCGCCGTCCAGCAGCCCCAGCACAAAGCCCAGCCCGGCGGCCTGCCCCGCCCGCAGGCGGCGGGCGGCCAGCAGCAGCGCCACCACCAGCAGGTCCGGCGCCAGCGCCCCCATTCCCAGCCCCACCCGCAGCAGGAAGTAGAGCACCACCAGCACGGCCACGAACCCCACGAACTGCCAGCGCGTCCCCTCCGTCATCCTCGTCCCCTCACCCGCGGCTGATGTCGCGCGGCTGACCGCCCGACGGATTGGTGGGCGGCGGCGCCACGCCCTCGGGCACCCGCGGCTCGCCCGGGAACACCGGGCGCCCCGGCAGCTCCGGCGTGGGGTCTACCCGGCGCGGGCGCGGGGGCGCGGCGGGGCGCGGCGCGGGGCGCCGGACGGGCGCCGGGGGG
>JAHWJJ010000239.1 GCA_019348475.1 Gemmatimonadota bacterium
GAACCCGCTCTTCGACGAGCACATCGAGCGGGGGGGGATCGGGGCGCGCATCGAGGACGGCGAGTTCGTCATCCGCCGCGGACGGCTGCGCATTCCCATCGCCACCGAGCGCGAGGTGCCGCTGATGATGGGGGGCGCCGCGCGCTTTCAGCGGCAGAACGTGCTGGCGGCCATCGCCACGGCGTACGTGCAGGGCGTGCGGTACGACACCATCCGCGCCGGCCTGCTCTCCTTCTTCCCCTCGCCCTCCATGACCCCCGGGCGGCTGAACCTGCTGCGGGTGGGGAACGCGCGCGTGCTGGTGGACTACGCGCACAACGCGGCGGCGGTGGCCGGGCTGGTGGAGATGGTGACGGAGATCCCCGCGCGCCGCCGCGTCGGGGTGATCACCGTTCCCGGCGACCGGCGCGACGAGGACATCCGCGACCTCGGCCGGCTGTGCGCGGTGCTGGACCAGGCCATCGTCAAGGAAGACACCGACACCCGCGGCCGCCCCCCCGGCGAGATCGCTTCACTGGTGGTGGAGGGGCTGCGCGAGGGGGGGATGCACGGCGACTCGATCGAGATCGAGCTGGACGAGATGAAGGCGGTCGAGCGCGCGATGGCGGACCTGAAAGAAGGCGACCTGCTGATGGTGCTGGCGGACAAGGTGCCGCCGGTGCTTTCGTTCGTGCAGCGGTTCGCGGAGGGGAACGCGGCGATGTGAGGGGGCAGGGAACAGGGAATGATAGGGAATGGGGAACAGGGGGATGGATGCGCCGGTCGGGACCCCTTGGGCTTTTGACCGGGAGCGGGGGGGCGTCGGGAAATGCCCTGCGGCTTTTCTTGGGGGTGCCGGAGCGGGACGTGGTGCTGCGCTGCTGCGCGGCGACACTCCTGCGCGATCGGTCGCCCGGCGCACGCGCACGGGTTGAGCTGGTGAGCGCACGCGATCTACGGATCATCCGGCCGTTTGCTTTCCCGCAGTTCGTCGGCTTGCTGCCGCAGGTCCGCACTGTCGCCGCGGAGCAGACGCGCGTGTTCCAGAGCGCGCGTTGCGCGGGCGCGGGCCTCACGGCTGCGGGCGAGCAGCACGGCGGCACGGAGCTTCATCAGGCGGAGTTCTTCGCGCATATCCATGCGCCCCCAGCGCGGCACGCCACATACCAGCCGTGTTACAGGCGCCCGGCGTCCCGGGCGTGTCCCCCCTGCGGGGGGCCGGGCCTCGCGCGCAGCCGGGCGACCGCTCACGCCGGAGGCCGTGGAAGCGGGCTGAACAACATGGACGAGACCGTCCTTTTCACCCTGGCTGATCCCGTCCGGGCAGGACCCCGGCACGCCTGGCTTCGCGGGCCGTCCCGAACGATTGATGATCGTTCCTGGAATCTGCGCCGGAGACCCGTTCGTGTCCGAGCAGCCGCACGTCGGGGAAGACGGCCAGTGCTGGATGGCGGGGAGCACGGGCGGTGCTGGATGGATGCGGGTGCGACGCCGGAGGCGGACCGGAAGGGATCGGCAGGATGCCGGCGTCCCCTCGTACAGGGCGCTGCCGGCGAGGGGACGGGATCCGCATTTTTTTGGGTGGGCAGGGATCGACGTGGCGCGGCGGGGGCCCGCCGGGCACATCATCGATCGCGATCCGTAAAAGGCGGCCCCGGCTGGAGGCTGGACAACAGAGGGGACAAGCCCCGCTCATCGACCGGATTCACAAGACCGTCAACCCGACCCCCCCTGGAAGTGGGTGCCAGAACTTTGTCCTGAGATCTGGTATCAGGCGCTGACGCCGCGGATCGCGGCATGGTACGAGCGGAGCTCGCGTGGTTGTTGCACCGCGTGGTCCGAACCGATGAGTCCCGTCCCGCCACCCGCCGGTCGATGACACACCCGGACCCGTACACCGAAATCCGCCTGGTGGGGCTGCGCTCGCTGCGCGGGGCCAACTTCTGGTCGCCGCGCCCCGTCACGCGCCTGGACGTGGCCGTGGGCGCGTACGAAGACATCCACTCGGCGCAGGTGCCGGGGTTCACGGAGGCGCTCGTGCGCGCGCTGCCGGGGCTGTGGGAGCACCGGTGCAGCATCGGCGAACGCGGCGGGTTCGTCACCCGCCTGCGCCGGGGGACGTACGCGCCCCACATCGCGGAGCACGTGGGGCTGGAGCTGCAGACGATGGTGGGGTACGACGTGGGCTACGGCCGCGCCCGCGGCGGTGACCGGCCGGGCGAATACACCGTCGTCTTCGAGCACCTGCACGCCGAGGTCGGCCTGCGCGCGGCGGCGCTGGCGCTGGACGTGGTGCAGAAGGCGTTCGCCGGGGAGCTGGAGGACGTCGACTTCGCGCTCAACGAGCTGCGCGCGCTGGTGGACACGCCGGACGTGCCGCCGCTGGCGCAGCGCGTGCTCTGCGGCATCACCGGCGGCGGCGACCGCGCGGCGGTGCGCGAGGAGATGCTGCGCCGCGGCATCCGCGACGACGCGCTGATCGTCGACGTGGCGCCCTCGTACCTGCTGAACGCGGGGCTGCCGTACGCGCGCTCGGAGATCGCCGTGATCCTGGACAGCGACGTGCAGGACGTCCCGGACCGCTACCGCGAAGAGGAGCGCAACCTGCAGCTGGTCTCCGTGCTTGCCGACGCGGTGCGGCGGGACGGGATCGTGGTGCTTCCCGGGCGCGAGTGGGAGGTGCAGGACATGGCCCGCCGCGCGGGGTGCCGCGTGGCGGTGTTCTCGGAGCTGGACGCCGTCCCCGCGCGCGACACGCGCGTGGCGCATTCCGTGGCCATGGTGCGCGACGGGCGGGTGGTGATCGAAACGGGCGGCGAGCTGGCCGACGCCGGCCCGCTGGTGGACGGAACGGACCGTGCCGCCCAGGTGGCGGCGGCGCTGGCGGTGCACTCGCTGCGCGAACTCGGCGCGGCGGAAACGGAAGAGGAATGGAGCGGCAGTCGGGGAACGGAAGCGGCGCGCGTGGCGCCGTAAAGGTGCGGCCGGTGCGCAGGCGCACGGACCGGAACGGTGGCACCCTGGTACTCATCGGCGGGGCGTGCGAGCCCTGCGGCGAGGCGCTGGGCGCCTTTCTGCGCCACTGCAACGCGCTGGACGGGGGCAAGATCGTGGGGATCACCACGGCCTCGCAGGACCCCGCCGGCTCGGCGCGCGAGTGGATCAGGTCGTTCGATGCGGCCGGCGCAACGCACGTGGAGATCCCCGTCGTCGCCCGCCGCGACCAGGCGCAGGACCGGCGCATCGTCCGCATGATCGAAGAGGCGGACGGCATCTTCATCGGCGGAGGGGACCAGGTGCACCTGGTGGCCACCCTGGGCGGTTCGCGGGTGGACCGCGCGCTGCGCGAGGCGTACGCCAACGGCGCCACCATCTGCGGCACCAGCGCGGGCGCGGCGGCGCTCACCGAGACCATCCTGGCCGGCGGCGAGCCCGACGAGTACGGGCAGATGCAGGACCTTCACCTGGGGCCCGGCTTTGGGCTGCTGGGCTTTCGCGCGATGATCGACACGCACTTCACGCAGCGGCGGCGCCTGCAGCGGCTGTTCATGGTCATCGCGCAGAACCCCGAGACGCTGGGGCTGGGGATCGACGAGGACACCGCGCTGGTGGTGCAGGGCCACCTGGGCGAGGTGGTGGGAAAGGGGTCCGTCACCTTCGTGGACGGCCGCGGCGTGCGGTTCGACAACGCCGACGAGTGCATGGCGGGCAAGCCGCTCACGCTCAGCTACCTGCGCGTGGGGATCGTGGGCGCCGGATACGCGCTCAACCTGCGCGAACGCGAGCTGGAGGCGCTGGTGCGCGCCCGCCGCGACGAGGCCGCGGGCCAGGCGGGGCTGGAGGTGCTGCGGAGCGAGGGGATGGAGGAGGCGGGTGGGCGGGTGAAAGGGTGAACGGGTGAAGGGGTGAAGGGGTGAAGGGGTGAAGGGGTGAAGGGTGAGCAACCGGGATGATCGTTGCCGTTCCAGACCGGGAGGATGGGTGACAACTCCCTACGGTGCTGACGCCTTTCGATTTCTATCTTCTGTCCCCCCCCGAGGGAGGCGTAAGCAGCCCCACGGGAATGCTGACCTTCCTCCGCGAAGCAGCTAAGGGGCCAGTTCCGGACGCTGGACGGGAAGTACTGCTATCGGCTCACGCTCCCGCTGGTTCGGGCTGGCTGGCTCCCGTTTCGGTTCAGGGTCCCGGCACTACGCCGGCAGTCCGCAGCCAGGCGCCGAGCTCGTCCACGTCCATTGGGCGCGCGAAGAGAAAGCCCTGTGCGTCGCGGCAGCCCAGGCGCTGAAGCACGGCGCGCTGTCCGGCGGTTTCCACCCCCTCGGCAGTCAGCGTAAGGTCCAGCGCCTCCGCCAGCGCCACGATGCTGCGCACGATGGCCTCGTCCGCGGCGCTGTCGCCGATGCGCTGGATGAAGGAGCGGTCGATCTTCAGCCGGTCGAAGCCGAACTGCCGCAGGTAGCCGAGCGACGAGTACCCCGTGCCGAAGTCGTCCAGGCAGATGCCCACGCCGTGCTCGCGCAGCGCCGCCAGCACGGACGCGGCCGTCTGGAAGTCGTCCACGAACGAGGTTTCGGTGACCTCGATGATCAGCCGCCCGGGCGCCACGCCGGCGTCGCTCAACGTTCGCATGACGTCTTCAACCACGCGCGACTGCACCACGTGCCGCCCGGAGAAGTTCACGCTCACCGGGATCTCCCCCAGCAGCGGATGGTGCTCCCACGCCTTCAGCTGGCGGGCGGCCGCCGCCAGCACCCAGCGGTCCAGCTGCACGATGGTTCCCGTGGCCTCGGCCACCGGCAGAAAGGCCTGCGGGCCCAGCAGGCCCCGCTCGGGATGGTTCCACCGCACCAGCGCCTCCAGCCCCTGCAGCCCCCCGTGGCCCAGCGAGACGATGGGCTGAAAGCGCAGCGTAAGCTCGTCGCAGGCAATGGCGCGGCGCAGGTCGTTTTCCAGCTCCTGCACGGCCTTTTCGTGCGCCAGCACCCCGGGCTCGCTGAAGCCGTGCTGCCCCGCGCCCAGCGTCTTGGCGCGGTACATGGCGCGGTCGGCCACCGCCAGCAGTCCCTCCGGGGTCTGCGCGCTTTCGCTCAGCGCCACGCCGATGCTGGCCGACACGGTCATCTCCGCGTCTCCCACGGTCACCGGCTCGCCCAGCAGCCGCTGGATGCGCTGCACGGCGCCCAGCGCGTCCTTTTCCCGCTCCACCCCCCGCAGCAGCGCCGCGAACTCGTCGCCGCCGATGCGCGCGACCATGTCGGTGGGGCGCACGGACGCGGCCAGCCGTTCGCCCACCACCGCCAGCACGGCGTCGCCGGCGGCGTGGCCCAGCCGGTCGTTCACGGCCTTGAACCGGTCCAGGTCCACGAACAGCACGGCGCACCCGCCGCCCCCCGCGCCTCCCGCCACCTTGCACGCCTCGCCCAGCGCGCGCAGAAAGGCGGTGCGGCCGGGCAGCCCGGTAAGGGGGTCGCGGTCCGCGGCGGCGGCGGGGGGCGGCGCGGCCGTGCGCGCGCTCAGGTCCTCGCTCCACGTCACCAGCCCCAGCGGCCGCTCGTCGTCCGATGCCACCACATCGGACCACAGGCGCACGGGAAAGCGGCTGCCGTCGCGGCGCACGTTCACGCGCTCGCGCATCCACCGGCGCACGGGGCGCGCGGGGACGGGGGCGCTGGCGTTCCACAGCTCCGGCGGGGCGAGCAGGCGGGCGGGGCGGCCGTACAGCTCGTCCAGCCGGTACCCGTGCATCTCCGCCTCGGCCGGGTTGGTAAAGACGATGCGGCCGCTGGCGTCGGTGATGGTGACGCCCAGGTCCACCGCGTGCAGCGCCCGCTCCAGCAGCGCCAGCCGCTCCTCCGCCCCGCGCAGCGCCTCGCTGGCGCGGTGCAGCCGCAGCTCGGCCAGGGCGGCGTAGGCCACGCTCTCCAGCGCGGCGGTGTCGCCGCGGGACCAGGCGCCGGTGTGCAGGGCCAGCAGCGACCCCAGCGTGGGGCCGTCCGGCAGCGCCAGAGGGACGATGGCGAGCGACGCCTGCGCGAACGCCGCCGGCAGCGCGAGGGGGAGCGACCCCAGTACGTGCGCGCCGGGCGGCTGCAGCTGGCGCAGCGCGCGGCGGTGGTGAAGGACCACGCCCAGCAGCACCTGCTGCAGCTCCGGAACTCCGGCCGCGTGCAGGGGCGCCTCGCCGTCCTCCAGAACGACGGCCGCTGCGCCCAGGCGCAGCCGCTCCACGGCGGTGCCGGCCAGGCGGTGCAGGATCTCTCCATCCGCGGCGCTGGCGCCGGCGAAGGGCTGGGACGAAGGTGACGGCGTGCGCATGGGCAGCACCTTTTCGGTAACCCGACCGGCATGGCCGCATGGGCGCGGCGGTAGCCTCGTTGGCTTTGCGTCCCCGCCTTTCGGCGGGTTTGCCGTTGTCGTAGGTGCCCGGCGCGGGGTGGCGGCCAGGCGGGTCCGGATCGTGTAGAGGGCATAGTGGCCCCGGCCGCGGCACGCCGCAAGGAGCATTCCCCCGGAGCAGAGGTTCCGGCCCGGTGGCCGCGCCCGCCTTGACAGCCTCCGCCGCACGCCTGTAGACTTGCCGCGCAATCGGGAGTCGCGTCCCCTGGAGCGCAGGTGCGGTGGCATCCACCCGCCCCTGCCCGTCATCCACCCGCGTGGGGGGATGACGATCCGGGCCGCGACTCCCTTTTCTCGTGCGGGCGAGACGGGCGATGGCCGCCATCACTCCATCACTCACCAGGGGCAGGTGCATCATGGACCAGAACGCGCGCCGCTGAGCGCCGCCTCCCGGGGCGTGCGCCGGCGGACACGGATCATCCACCCGAACGGCACAAACGACCCAGGAGACACCATGAGCACCACTGGACGCTACTACGTCCGTGACCGCCAGACGGGCCGCGTATTCTGCGTGGAGCCCATCAACCGGCGAGACCAGAAGCTCACGAGCAGACCTGGACCAACGGCGGCATCGACCAGGTTCGCGGCGGCGCCATTCCCGAGGAGGAGTCCATCATCACTCCCGAGAACGGCTTCCGCGACATCACCTGGCTGCCGCCCGGCACCAGCCCCGACGCGTACGTGGAGACGCTGCTGCGGGGCGGCGGCCCGGCCCCCCAGGGCTGATGACCAGACCGGCGCCGCGGGATTCGTCCCGC
>JAHWJJ010000240.1 GCA_019348475.1 Gemmatimonadota bacterium
TGCTCGTACACCTTTCCGAACCGCTCCGGGTGGAAGCGTAGCTCGCCGTCGCGCCACGCCTGCAGCGCCGGCTGGGCCAGCGGCTTCATCCGCACGAACCACTGCTCGCTCAGCCGCGGCTCGACGACGGTGTCGCAGCGGTAGCAGTGGGGGACGGCGTGCGTGTGCTCCTCCACCCGCTCCAGCAGCCCCAGCCGGTCGAACGCCGCGACCACGGCACGGCGCGCCTCGGAGCGGTCCATCCCCCGGAACTCCTCCGGCACCTCGTCGTTCATCGAGGCTTCCGGCGTCATCACGTTCAGCGCGGGGAGCCCCGTGCGCTGCGCGACGTCGAAGTCGTTGGGATCGTGCGCGGGCGTCATCTTCACCGCGCCCGAGCCGAACTCCGGGTCCACGTACGTGTCGGCGACGATGGGGATGCGGCGGCCGGTGAGCGGCAGGTCGATCTCGCCGCCGACGAGCGCCGCGTAGCGTTCGTCCTCGGGGTGGACGGCGACGCCGGTGTCGCCCAGCATGGTCTCCGGCCGCGTGGTGGCGACGACCAGGTAGGGGCGGCCGTCCGGCAGCCGCGGCAGGCCGGGCGCGTCCATCCCGGGGGCCAGCGGGTAGCGCAGGTGCCACAGCTTGCCGGGATGCTCCGCCGGCTCCGCTTCCTCGTCGGAAAGGGCGGTCAGGCAGCGGGGGCACCAGTTGATGATGCGGTTGCCCCGGTACACCAGCCCCTTCTCGTGCAGCCGGACGAAGACCTCGCGGACGGCCGTGGAGAGCTCGGTGTCCAGGGTAAAGCGAGTGCGGCTCCAGTCCAGCGAGCAGCCGATGGCGCGCAGCTGCTCCAGGATCTTGCCCCCCGTCTCGTTCACGAACTCCCACACGCGCTCCACGAATGCGTCGCGCCCCAGGTCGTAGCGCGTGTTTCCCTCCTTCGCGAGGATGCGCTCGACCACGTTCTGCGTGGCGATGCCGGCGTGGTCCGTCCCGGGAAGCCACAGCGCCTCGTGCCCCTGCATGCGCCGCCAGCGGACCAGGACGTCCTGGATGGTGTTGTTCAGGCCGTGCCCCATGTGCAGCACGGCCGTGACGTTGGGGGGAGGAATGACGATGACGTACGGCTCGCGGCCGCTGTCCGCGTCCGCGCGAAAGTACCCCTGCTCCTCCCACCAGCGGTAGAGCGGGTCCTCGTTTTCCTGCGGGCTGTACTGCGGCGGAAGCGGCTCTGCCATCCCGGTATCGTCTCCAGACGTGGCTTGATGCATAGGCGCGGAACCTACCCCAAGCTACAGGGGCGGTCAAGCGGATTTCGGGACGGATGGAGAGGCGGAGGGATGCGCGTGAGTGCGTGGGTGCGAAAGTGCGAAAGTGCGAAAGTGCGAAAGTGCGAAAGTGCGGAAGTGCGGAAGTGCGGAAGTGCGAGGTGGGCGCGCCGGGTCGAACGCCGAGGAGAATCGGCGCGGGTCCGGTCGCGGCGAGCGAATGACGGCGTTGGGAAGTCCGACCCGGTAATGAGTCGATCGTTCTGGCCTGCGGGGCAGATGGTCGCGGTGCTGTCCGCGCAGGCGGCGCGCAGGCGGACTTCGCGAATTTCCAGCGGCGGATTCGTTCGCTCCGGCGCGGACCGGCGATTACACAATCCGCTCCCGCGGCGGGCGGCACGTGATCGCACGGCCGCGGATCCGACTGCGCCTACGCCACCCCCATGGCGGTGGCGACCACATCCTCCGAATCCCCCGCCTCCGCCCGCTCCGGCAGGCACGGGGTATCCGGATCGTCGGGAAAGCCGTTCTCGGAGGCGCGCATGAAGGCCTGCACGACGGCGGGGTCGAACTGGCTGCCGGCGTTGCGGCGGATCTCGTCCAGCGCGTGCTCGCAGGTTCTGCCGTTGCGGTAGGGGCGCGAGCTGATGATGGCATCGTACGTATCCACCACCGCCACGATGCGCCCCTGCAGCGAGATGGCCTCGCCGCTCAGCCCGTACGGGTAGCCGCTGCCGTCGAACCGCTCCTGGTGGTGCAGCACCGCGGGCAGGCCGGGCCGCAGGAACGAGCTGCGCTCCATGATGGTGGCGCCGATCTCCGGGTGGCGCTTCATCTCGTCGTACTCCTCCACCGTCAGCGCGCCCGGCTTCTTGAGCACCTCGTCGCGCACGCCGATCTTGCCCACGTCGTGCAGCAGCGCGCCCACCCACAGCGCCCGCAGCTCGTCGCCGCGCAGCCCCAGCTCGCGCCCGGTGGCGGCGGCGTAGCGCGCCACCCGCTCCACGTGCCCACCCGTGTAGTCGTCGCGCGTCTCGATGGCCGCGGCCAGCGAGCGGAGGGCATCCATCAGCAGCGCTTCGATCTGCCCGGCCTGCTCGGCCACCCGCTCCTCCAGGTGCGCCTGGTAGCTGCGGTTCTCGCGCAGCAGCCGCCGGTAGCTGAGCGCCCGCTCGGCGGCCAGGAGCACCTCGTCCACGTTGAACGGCTTGACCAGGTAGTCGTCGGCCTGAAGCCGCAGCGCCTGCACCGCGTTCTCCACCGTCCCCGCGCCGGTGAGGATGATGAACGCCACCGTGTCGTCCAGGGCGCGGACGCGGCGCAGCAGCTCCAGCCCGCCCGTCCCCGGCATCTGCAGGTCGCTGAGGATGAGGTCCGCGCCCAGCGAGGCGAACAGCCGCAGCGCCTCTTCGCCCGACGCCGCTTCGCTCACGGCGTAGCGGTCCGCGGGGAGAATGCCCCGCAGCACGGCGCGGACGGCCGCGTCGTCGTCGGCCACCAGCACGCGCAGGGGGTGCGTCACGGGACCACCGTCCCCGGCTCGGCCGCGAACCCCTGCACCTCCACCAGCACGTCGTGGCTTACGCGCAGCCCCGCGCGCCCGCGCACGGACAGCTCCGACGCCGGCACCGTGGCCACCTCGCCCCCGTTCACCAGGAACGTGACCGAATCCGCGCGCACCCGCACCTCCAGGTCGTTGTGGCGCCCCTCGCCGTTCGCGTCGCGCGCGATCTCGGGATGGCGCGTCCAGTCCCGGACCACCGGCGTTTGCGCCCCTTCGCGCCGCTTGATCAGGTAGCTGCCGTCGCCGCGGATCAGGAAATAGCTGTACCGCTGCTCCGCCTCGTCGCCGTCCAGCCCCGTCCCGCCGAACATGAGCCCGTACCCCTCGTGCAGCCGCCCCGTGTGCTTGCGCAGGCTGGCGCGCACGCTGTACGGCGGCGCCAGCTCGGCGGCGTCCTGCGGCCACAGGATGACGTGGGGACCGGTCTCGATGGTCGTCACCTCACCCGGCGTAACGGTGACGCCTGAGGCCGGGTTGCTGCGCCAGGCGGGCGCGGCGGAGGCCGGCGCCTGCGCCGCGGGGGTGGCCGGCGCGGCGGAGTCGTCGGACTTCGGCGCGGCGTCGGCCCCGCCCCCGCACGCGGACGACAGCAGCAGGACGACGGGAAAAATGCGGTGCATCATGGGACGGATGGCTTGAGCGACGCCTGCAGCGCGTCCAGGGGAAGGTCGCGGATGGGGATCTCCAGCGGGACCACGATCTCGGCCTCCGTACGGGTGCGCAGGCGAAAGGTGTCGCGCAGGTGCACGGGCAGGTTGGTGCGGATGGGGATGTTCGCCCGCACCGGGACGCTCACCGTCCGGTCGCCGAAGGGCGTGTTGATGGGAAGGTTGATGTCGGTGTTGATGGGGAGCGTGGTATTCACCCGCACCGTGTACCGCTGGTCGATGGGAACGTCGAAGTGCACCGGCGTGCCCACGGGAATGCGCACCGTGTACCGCAGCGACCCCTCCTGCGTCTTCAGCCGCTCCAGCACGCGCGCCAGCGCGGGCGCCAGGAGCTGCTCCGGGTAGCGCAGCGTCCACAGCAGCACGCCGTTGAGCGCCAGCGACAGCAGCGCCACGGCGAGTGCCGCCGGCGCCAGCCAGCGTGCGCGTGGAGTGGACGTGGGTTCGATCACGTTCCGATGATTGGCTGGGCGACTGAAGGTGGAGAAACATACGGGCCGCCGCCCCCCCTCGCAAAGGTCCGCATGCGCACCTCTCCCCTTCCAGCTGAACGAAACGCGGCCGGTTGCGGGATGTCGCCGGCGACGAGCTGCGTCTCGCGAGAGAGGTCCATACCAGAGGTCAGGGTTGGCCTGACGCACCGGAGGACGCGGAGGAAGTGCGGACGCGGAGAACGGACCGGGCTCTCCGCGTCCTCCGCGTGATGCTTTTGAGGGTCTGCACAGAAGACCGGAGCGCCGGAGAGGCTGCACCGGCAGCCCCCGCGGCGCCTGCCTCGAAATGCCGGTTCGTTCCTGCGCAAGTGCCACAGAATCTCGGATGAGGCTGCTCGTCTCGGCGCCGCCGCGTCCGCGGCCCGACGCCAAGGGCGGAGATCCGGACCGGTCTCCGCCCCTCGTTCCACCTCGACCGCAGCCGTGGTTACGAAGACTGGCTGATGACCTCCACCTCGAACACCAGCACGGAGTTGGCCGGGATGGGTCCGTTGGGGCGGTCGCCGTAGCCCAGCGAGGGCGGGATCACCAGCAGCCGCTTGCCTCCCACCTTCATCCCGGGAATCCCCTGCGTCCACCCGGCGATCACCCGTCCCTGGCTCAGTACCAGCTGGAACGGAGCGCGAGGGTCCAGGTTGTGGTCGAAGCGGGTGCCGTCCGCCAGCCATCCCTGGTAGCGCACGGAAATGACCTTGTTGGGGTTCACGTCCGCGCCGGTTCCCACCGTCAGGTCCTTGACGTACACGCCGTCGCCCACGCGGGTCATGGACGCGATGTCCACGCCCAGCGCGGGTGCAAAGGCCACCTTCCTGAGGTCGGGATCGTTGGGGCCGGAGGCGTCGCCGCAGCCCACGGCAAGCAGGGGAAGCGCGCACAGCAGCGCACGGAAAAGAACTCGCATTCGCATCTCACTCTTGAAGTGACGGTTACGGCCGGTTGCGCAGCAAAGATAACGGATCGGCGCGCCCACGAGAACGCCCCGCCGTCCCGGACGAGGACAGGCGGGGCGCATCAGGTGCCTGGGGCGGGACTCGAACCCGCACGGCTCGCGCCGGGGCATTTTAAGTGCCCTGTGTCTACCGATTCCACCACCCAGACGTGAGCATCGTCCCCAGCGGGACGATCGTCGCACACAAGATAAACCGACGCCGCGCCCAGGTCTACGCTCTTCCGCGTCCGCCCGCGCCGTCCATGACCTCGCGAAGGCGGCGAACGTTCTCCGCGACGGAGGCCCTGGCGTTGTAGACGGCCGAGCCCGCGACCACGCAGGTGGCGCCGGCGCGCGCCACCTCCGCCGCCGTGTCCGGCGCCACCCCGCCGTCCACCTGCAGCTCCACGTGGTGCAGGCCGCGCTCGTCCAGCATCCGCCGGATGCGCGCGATCTTCTCGGTGCTCGTGGGGATGTACGACTGCCCGCCGAAGCCGGGGTTCACGGACATCACCAGCACCAGGTCCACGTACGGCAGGATGTCGGCGAGGGCGTCGGCCGGCGTTGCCGGGTTCAGCGTCACTCCCGGCTTCACGCCCACCTCGCGGATCTGCTGCACGGTGCGGTGCAGGTGCGGGCTGGTTTCCACGTGCACCGTCAGGTAGTCGGCGCCTGCTCTGGCGAAGTCTGCCAGGTAGCGCTCCGGCCGCTCGATCATCAGGTGCACGTCGATGGGGAGCGTGGTCGCGCGCCGGGCCGCCGCCGCGATCAGCGGTCCGATGGTGATGTTGGGAACGAAGTGTCCATCCATCACGTCCACGTGGATCCAGTCCGCCCCCGCCTGCTCCGCCTCTACGATCTGCTCGCCCAGCCGGGTGAAGTCGGCGGAAAGGATGGACGGCGCGATCTTTACGCGGCTCATCGTGCGCCCTCCCGGTGCCGCACCTGCACGCCGCCGCTCTCGGCGATCACCACGGCCGTGGCCATCCCCAGGAACAGCCCCGTCTCCACCACTCCGGGGCGCAGCGCCAGCACCACCTGCAGCGCCTCCGGGTCGGCGATCCCCTGCGGAAAGCGGCAGTCGTAGATCAGGTTTCCGCCGTCCGTCACCACCGGCTGTCCGCCGCGCACCCGCAGCACCGGGTCGGCGCCCAGCGCGCGAAGGAACTCCGGCTGGATGGCGGCGCCGAACGGGTCCACCTCTACCGGCAGCGGCGCACGGGTGCCCAGCCGGTCCACCACCTTGGTGTCGTCCGCCACGATCACCAGCTCGCGGGACGCGGCGGCCACGATCTTCTCGCGCAGCAGCGCCGCGCCCAGCCCCTTGATCAGCCGCAGCGCCGAGTCCACCTCGTCGGCGCCGTCGATGGTGAGGTCCACGCGCGGGCGCTCGTCCAGCGTGGCGAGCGGAATCCCCAGCCGGCCCGCGCGCTGCGCCGTGTCTTCGGACGTCGGCACGCCCACCACGTCCGCCCACTCCCCCGCCGCCCGCCGTTCGGCGATCACCTCCAGCAGGTGGCGCACGGTGGAGCCGGTGCCCAGCCCCAGCGTGATCCCATCGCGGATCCACTCCGCGGCCCGCTCGGCCGCCGCGCGCTTCAGCGCCTCGGTGTCGCTCGTGGTGTGCACCGGCGTGTGCTCCTGGGGTGGTGCGTACATGGGGGAGGTTCCAGAGGCGGCAAAGTAGCACCCCTCGGACGATCTGGCGACCGGACCGTGAACGGACGAAAGCACCAATCGAGCCTCTCCCTCCGCTGCTCCCGCCCCCCCTGCACCGGCGAACATCGCAGGGACGAAGCTGCGACTGGAGCCCGACTCCGCCCTCCCGCACTCACGCCTTCCCGCACTCACGCACTCACGCACTCACGCACTCACGCACTAAAAAAGGAGGGGCGCCCTGCGGCGCCCCTCCGTTACCGGCTGCTGCGGTGCGAACCTACTCGCCCCGCACGCCGCCGGCCTTCACCTCCAGCTGGTACGGCTGGAACTCGCACCCCGGACGCACCGGGATGTACAGCACTTCCGGCGTACCCTGGGCACCCGCCTCGACGAACACCGGGACACCCTGGTACTCGGCCGTGCGCGTGACCTCGTTCACACCGAGCACCCGCGGCAGACCGTAGCGCACGTACCGGCGCCCGTTCACCATGATCGGCTCGTTGTTGATGTACCACGTGGCGCCCGCCGCGTACCCGACCGTGGCCGGAA
>JAHWJJ010000241.1 GCA_019348475.1 Gemmatimonadota bacterium
TGGGCCGCGCGCTGGCGGACGCCGCCGGGCGCGCCGGGCATCCCGCGCGCGTGGGCGTGGCCGGCTGCTGCATCGCCGCCGCCGCAGGCACGCGTGAGCGCGCCGTCCCCGTGCGCGTGGTGCCGCCCGGGCGCGAGGCCGCCTACCTGCGCCGCCGCTCGCTCTCGCTCGTCCCCATCTCCGCCGATTTGCGGCACTCGCTCGCCCTGCTGGGGGTGCGGACGTGCGGCGAGCTGGCCGCGCTGGTCCCCGCGGAGGTGGAGCTGCGCTTCGGGGCCGAGGGGCTGCGCGCCTGGCGCCTGGCCCGCGGCGATGACCCGCGCTGGCCCTTTCGCCCCGCGGCACCGGGGATCGCCGGCGCGGAGGCGGAGTTCGAGCCGGCGATCGAGACCGCGGAGCCGCTGCGCTTCGTCCTGGGCGGGCTGATCGGCGCGGTGCTGGGGCAGCTGGAGGCGCGCCAGCGCATTCCCGCCCGCCTGCGCCTGGTGCTGCGGGTGGAAGACGCGGCGGACGACGTGCGCCAGGTGCGCCCCGCCCGGCCCACCGCGGACGCGCGGGTGCTGGCGGACCTGTGCCGCCGCGCCGTGGAGGCCGCCCCGCTGGCCGGCCCCGTCCGCGGCGTGGCGCTGGCGGCGGAGGAGGAGGGGACGGCGCGGGCGGACCAGCTGGACGCCTTTACGGCCCCCGCGCCCGACCCGGGGGCCCTGCACGCGGCCCTCCTCCCCGTCTTCGCGCGCTGGGGGGAGGGGGCGCTGAGCGCGGCCGTGCACCACGGCGCCCACCTTCCCGGCGAGCACGCGGAGTGGGCGCCGCGGGGGAGCGACGGCATCGCCGCGCTGGCGGACGCGCGGCCGGCCGGCGGCGAGCGCTCCGGAGAGGACAGCCGCGCGTTCCGCAACACCCTCCCCCTCTGCCTGCGCCGCCTTCCCGAGCCCGTTGCCGTGGGCGTGCGCGTGGACGCGGAGCACCGCCCCGCAGAGCTGGACGTTCCGGCGCCGCAGAATACGTTGCCGGACGGGGGGATCGGGGGTTTTCCACCACGTTTGTGGAAAACTCGGGCGGAGGGACCGGAGCGGATCTCCACGGGGTGGTGGGCGCGCGGGGCGGCGCGGGAGTACTGGACCGTGGAGTCTGCGGAGGGGTGGCTGGGGCTGGTGTACCGCGACGGGCCGACCGGCCGCTGGTACCTGGAAGGGTGGTACGATTGAGGGTGCGTCCGTGGTGGATGCGCGATGTCCCGTAGCGCGCGGTTTTAGCTAAGTGCCTGTGAACAAAGGAGATTACGTCGAGCTGCACTGTCACAGTGCGTTTTCGCTCGGCGACGGTGCTACATCGCCCGAGGCGCTGGCGTCGCGGGCGGCGGAGCTCGGCTACACCCACCTGGCGCTCACCGACCACGACGACCTGGGGGGCGCCGTCCGGTTTTCGCGCGCCTGCCAAGCGGCCGGAATCTCCCCCCTTCTGGGCGCGGAAATCACGCTGTGGGACGGATCTCACCTCACCCTGATTGTGGAAAACTGGGACGGGTGGAAAAACGTCTGTGCGCTGCTCACCGCCTCCCGGACCGAGAGCCCGCGCGGGTCCCCCGCCCTGGACTTGGACGCGCTCGCCGGGCGGGCCGGCGGACTGGTGGCCCTTTCGGGGTGTCCGCACGGCCGGCTGCCGTCCCTGTTGCGCCAGGAGCGGCACGCGGAGGCGCGCGCGTGGGCGGGATCGCTCGGCGACATCTTCGGCGAGCGCTTTCACCTGGAGCTGTGGGATCACCGCACGCACCAGGAGGCGTCGCTGTGCGCGGACCTGCTGGACCTGGCGCGCGAGACGGGGACGCCCTGGACGGTGACGCACGACGTGCACTACGCGGGCGCCTCCGGCCGCGCCGTGCACGACCTGCTGACGTGCATCCGCCGCGAGACCACGCTGGACGAGGCGCACCGCCGCGGCTGGCTGCGCCCCAGCGCCGAGTGGTGCCTGCAGGCGCCGGCGGAGATGGCGCGGCGGTGGCGCTCGGCCCCGGAGGGGATCCGCCGCACCCGCGACATCGCGGAGCGCTGCGCCGGCTTTCGCCTCACCGACGCGCCCCCCGTCCACCCCCGCTTCCGCCTGCCGGCGGGGTGGGCGTCCGCGGACGCCATGCTGGAGTCGCTCTCGCGCGTGGGGCTGCGCGAGCGGCTGCCGGAGGCGTCCGCCAGGCACTGGCGGCAGCTGGAGCACGAACTGTCCATCATCCGGGGGATGGAAATGGCGGACCACTTCCTGGTGGTCTGGGACATCTGCCGCTTCGCGCGCGAGCACCGCATCCTCTGCCAGGGGCGCGGCTCGGCGGCCAACTCGCTGGTGTGCTACGCGCTGCGGGTGACGGCGGTGGACCCCGTGGCCAACGACCTTCTCTTCGAGCGATTTCTTTCCCCCGAGCGCCCCGAGCCGCCGGACATCGACGTGGACTTCGCGGCCCTGGACGACCGCGAGCGCGTGCTGCAGTACGTATACGATACGTACGGGCGCGGCCACGCGGCCATGGTGTGCACCCACGTGGAGTACCGCGGCCGCAGCGCCATCCGCGACGCCGTGCGCGTCCTGGGCCTTCCCGTGGCGACGGCGGACTTCCTGGCGAAGCGGGTGGATGGATACGCGTCGGCCAGGACCGCGGCGGAGTGGCTGGAGATGGCGGAGGGAAAGGCGCTGCGGGCGGTGGGGCTGGACCCCGCCGGGCCGAAGGCGCGCGCCCTGGTGAAGCTGGTGGCGGGGCTGGACGGGCTGCCGCGCCACCGGGGGATCCACAGCGGCGGCTTCGTGCTTTCCGGCACGCCGCTGGGCGAGTGCGTTCCCATCGAGCCGGCGTCGATGCCCAACCGCACGGTGATCCAGTGGGACAAGGACGACTGCGCCGACCTGGGCGTCCCCAAGTTCGACCTGCTGGGACTGGGGATGCTGAAGCTGCTGGGGCGGTGCATGGACCTGGTCCGCGACGGGCGCGGCGTGGAGGTCGACATCGGTCGGCTGCCGATGGACGACCCTGCCGTGTACGCGCAGATCGGCGCCGCCGACACCATCGGCCTGTTCCAGATCGAGAGCCGCGCGCAGGCCAACTTCCTCCCCCGCCTGCGCCCCACCTGCTTCTACGACGTGGTGATCTCGGTCGGCGCCATTCGCCCCGGCCCCATGCTGGGCGGCCAGGTAAAGGAGATGCTGGCGCGCCGCCGGGGCGAGGTGCCCACGGAGTACCCGCATCCGGACCTGGAGGCGGTGCTGGGGCGCACGCACGGGCTGGCGCTGTTCCAGGAGCAGCTGATGCGCTGCGCCATCGTGGTGAGCGGGTGCTCGGCGGGTGAGGCGGACCGGCTGCGGCGCGCCATGAGCCGCAAGCGCTCGCGCGACGAGATGCACGCCGCCACGCAGTCCATTCGCGAGGGGATGGCGGCGCGGGGGGTGGCCGAGGAGGCGGCGGAGAAGGTGCTGGGGTGGCTGGAGGCGTGCGCCAGCTACACCTTTCCGGAAAGCCACGCCATCAGCTTTGCGCTGCTGGCGTACGCCAGCGCGTGGCTGCGGCTGTACTACCCCGCGGAATACCTGTGCGCCATCCTGAACGCGCAGCCCATGGGCTTCTACCCCGTCTCGACGCTGATCCACGACGCGCGCCAGCACGGGGTGGACGTGCGGCCGATCGACCTGGCGGCGAGCGCGTGGGACTGCACTCTGGAAGAAAGTGCGGCAGTGCGTGAGTGCGTGAGTGCGGAAGTAACTGAGAGTGCCGAAGTGCGTGAGTGCGTGAGTGCGGAAGTAGACGGCAGCCGCGCCCGGGACAGTGCCGGTGCACGGGCCCACTCCCGCACTGACGCACTCACGCACTCACGCACTTCTCCCGCGGTTCGGGTCGGCCTGCGCTACGTCCGCGGGCTGGGCACGGTGACGGGGCGGCGGCTGAAGGCGGAGCTGGAGCGGGGGGCGTTCACTTCCGTCGCGGACGTGGTGGAGCGGTTCGATTCGGAGCACGGGCTGCGCGCGCTGGCTGCGGCGGGGGCGTTCCGGTCGTGGATCCCGGGCGGGCCCCGGCAGGCGCTGTGGGCGGTGCTGGGCGAGCTGCGCGCCCGCCGCAGCGGCGGCCCGCTGGCGCCGGTGGCGCCGTCACGGACGCGGCTGCCGGAGCTGGCGCCGGCGGAGCGCACGCTGATGGCGCACCACGTTACCGGCTTCGACGTCGACGGTCACCCCATGCGGCACCTGCGCGACTACCTGCGCGGGCTGGGCGTCGCCGAGCTGGGCGCCCTGCGCGGCGACGACCGCCGCCACGGCGAGCGCGTAACGGCCGCGGGGCTGGTCATCGTGCGCCAGCGGCCGGGCACGGCCAGGGGGTTCGTGTTCGTGGGACTGGAAGACGAGACGGGGCGGCTGGACGTGATCATCACCCCAAAGCTGTACGAGAAGGAGCGCGAGATCATCAACGGCAACGGCATCCTGGCCGTGCGGGGGCGGCTGGGGAAGGAAGACGGCGTGGTGAACCTCAAGGCCGAGACCTTCTTCCCCCTGCGCCTGGACGAGGCCACCGCCGTGGTCCGCTCCCACGACTACCACTGAAAAGCCAGCGGGAGCGCCGCCGCCACGCGGCGGATTATCCCCTGCTGCCCCGCGGAGGCTCGGACAGCCGATGCGCGAACCGCTTCTGATCCTCGGAAGGCGATCAGCTTCGCGGGATCGTTGGTCGAATTCCGCAGAGATCTCCCGCTTTACCGCCGCACGTCATCGACGACGTCATCCGCTTCCGTTCGTTCCTCGGTTATCTTCGCCTCCAGCACACCGACAATCCTCCGCGCACTTGAGGAGGTGAGGATTACGACGAACTCGGGCGAGAGCCTGTCTCACGCGACGGACGTACTCTGGCGGAGGTGGGGGCGCCTCTACCCAGCCCTCGCGCAGGAACTGCTGCCCCATCTCATTGAGATGCGCAATGTACTTGTGCACGTCGTGATCGAACCGGGCGTCGAGTGCGAGACGAATCTCGTGCAGTTCATCGAGCACCTCATCCACCGCGTTGCGGGGCTCATCTATCATCATCTCCTCCTGAGGAGGTCCTGCGGGGTCACCAATTCTGGCACCTGCAATCCCAGGGCCGAGTTGATCTTGCGGATGTGAGTGGCCTTGCGTGGATTAGCAAGGTGCCGGCAGTTCCACGTCACAATGAAGTCGCAGCGGTTCTGGGAGGCAAGCGCCAGGTGCATCGCATCGGCTGGGGTAGGCCGCGCGGGCATCAGCTTGTGCTGAAGGTAGGTCTCTACGATCGCAGGTACCGGCGGATGTGGCAACAGAAGCGGAAGCCCACTCAGCAGAGCGGTGCGCAATTCTACCAGAGGCATCCGTGTCCCCGCGGCGAGTTCCTCAAAAACCGTAAGGCTTGTGATCAACTCGTACCGCTGCCGCGCATCCGACCACCACTCGCGCGTCCACTCCCGCCGCGCGACGAGTTCCGGCTGCGTGCGCGTTTCGTAGTAGAAGTTCGGGATCGTCGTTTCGACGTACACTCGCGGCCTGGTCGTGCGCGGCGTTCCTTGGGCCGGCCGTTTGGCAGCGGGCCGATCAGGAGGCACACGACTCCTCGGTCTCTCTGAGCTCCTCCCGGGCAGCATCCGGCTTGCGGGATGACGCCTCGGCATCGGCGGGGGCGAGGCGCGAGAGGGAGTTGAGGACGGCGGCGAGGTCTTCCAGGCGGACCACCTGGAGCACGGGGCCCAGCTCGGCGACGGGCTTTCCGTCGCGCAGGAGCGTGAAGCGCTCCCCCCGGTTCACGACCAGGTCCACGTACTTGGCGAAATGGCGGGCTACGTCGACCATGCAGATGGGCGTCATGGAAAAATCCTGAACGGGTGGGATCTGAGCGGGCGTCACAGGTGACAGGTGAACGAAGGGTACAATCGCCCCGGGGGGGGTGGAAGACCCCGTGCGAACACGGCCACCCGCGGTACAAGCCGGTTTTCAGCTGGCAGAAGCGGATTTCCGCCGATCACGCCCAGCCGCGATCCTTTTGAGCAACGTGGGGTACAGGGCACATCGAACGGACGGCGGGACTCCCGCAAGGGGCCGCCGTCTTCCTTTTGCCGCGAACCACGACGCGAACCGCGGCCCGCCAGTATCCCCAGACGCATGTCCTTCGAACCGCTCGGGCTTTCGCCCGCCCTGCTCCGCGCCGTCACGGAACTGGGATACACCCGCGCCACCCCGATCCAGGAGCAGTCCATTCCGCCCGCGCTGCAGGGCGCGGACGTGCTGGCCTGCGCCATGACCGGCAGCGGCAAGACGGCCGCGTTCGCGCTTCCCATCATCCAGCGCCTGGCGGGCAAGCCCCGCGGCACCACCCGCGCGCTGGTGATCAGCCCCACGCGTGAGCTGGCGGCGCAGATCCACGAGCAGTTCGTGGCGCTGGGCAGGCACACGGGCGTGCGCTCCGCCTCGGTGTTCGGCGGCGTGGGGATGAAGCCGCAGGAGCAGGCGTTCCGCGACGGCGTGGACGTGATCATCGCCACGCCCGGGCGGCTGCTGGACCACCTTCAGTATCCCTACGCCAGGCTGGGGGACGTGGAGGTGCTGGTGCTGGACGAGGCGGACCGCATGCTGGACATGGGATTTCTTCCCGACATCCGCCGGGTCCTGAAGCACGTTCCCACGCAGCGGCAGACGCTGTTCTTCAGCGCCACCATGCCAGCGCCCATCGCGGCGCTGGCCAACGACATGCTGCAGAAGCCGGTGACGGTGGACCTGCAGCGCCGCGCGAAGCCGGCGACGGGTGTGGCGCAGGCTCTGTATCCCGTGTCGGAGGAGCTGAAGCCGCACCTGTTCCTGGAGCTGATCAAGCGCGGCGACGTGGGGAGCGTGATCGTCTTCTGCCGTACCAAGCACCGCTCCAACCGGCTGGCGGACTTCCTGGACAGGCACGGGGTCCCCAACGCGCGCATCCACGGCAACCGCAGCCAGACGGCGCGCACGGACGCGCTGGCGGGGTTCAAGTCCGGCCGGTACCGCGTCCTGGTGGCGACGGACATCGTGGCCCGCGGCATCGACGTGGAGGCGCTGGAGCACGTGGTGAACTTCGACGTCCCGCACGTGCCGGAGGACTACATCC
>JAHWJJ010000242.1 GCA_019348475.1 Gemmatimonadota bacterium
TAGCCGTCCTCGACGGCGAGCAGCTCCTTGGTGCCGTCCGCGCGCACGCCGATGCTCATGAAGGTGCCGGCCGAGGCCGTGTCCGGCCGCACCTGCACCGACCCCAGCTGCACCCCCGCGCGCGCCGCCGCCCCGCTCACCAGCGATGCCAGGGCGGCGCCGGACGCCGCCGCCGACTCGCCGTCCAGCACCCCGGCGCCCACCTCGACGAAGCGGCCCCTGCGGGCCTCCAGCGAGTCCAGCATGGCCGGGAGCAGCCGCACGGTCTGCTCGGCGCGCGCCGCCTCCGTCCCCATCTCGGCGGCGGCGGCGCGAACCTGCGCGTCCCAGCGGCGCCAGGCGGGAAGTCCGCGGCTCACGAGCACCAGCGCGACGATCACGATCGCCCCGCCCACCAGCGTGCGGCGGTCGCGCTCCGACAGCTGCGGGATCACGGCGCCGCCTCCTGCGCCCCCGGCGCGGCGCGGCGTACCGCGTCGATTCCGAAGCGCACGGTCACCCGCTCCACTTCGCGCCCGGCCAGCGCCTCGCGCGTCACCGGGCCCACGATCTCGGGGCCCACGATCCCGGGCACCTTCTCCAGCGGCCGCACCACGGCCGCCGCGCGCGGCGCGAGCGCCACCACGCTCCCCGCCGCCGTGTCCGCGCGAAACGCGACCAGCGCGCTGCCGGCGGGGAGCGCGGCGGTCAGGTCCGCCAGCAGCAGCGTGGGCGAGTAGCGGGCCGCGTCGAACGCCGCCGCCTCCGCCAGCGCCTCCGTCACGCGGGTCAGCTCGCGCTCCGTCTCCGCCGCCGCGCGCCGGCGGTCCTGCACGGCGGCGATGCGCGCCGCCGCCCGGTCCTCCGCCTCCATTGCCCGCAACGCGGGCGCCACCGCCGCGAACACCAGCGCCGCCGCCAGCGCCCCGGCGGCCAGGGCCATCCGCCACGCAGGGACGTCGCCCGCGGCCCCGCCAAAGGCGCGGAGCACCATCGGCTCGTACTCGGGGAGCGAGGCGGCGCCGTACGCGTCCGCGAATCGCAACCCCTCGTCGCCCAGCGCCGCCAGCGCGGCGACCGGCGTGGGCGGCGCGGCCGGCGCCTGGCCCCCGCTCAGCCGGCGGACGGACTGCATGTCCCCCCCGTTCAGCCGCACCTCGGCCACCGCGCCCCCGTCCGCCCACAGCACCTCCGCGTCCGTCAGCGCGCGCCCCAGCACCGCCACCGCCGGGACGAACCGGTGCACCCGCACCCCGGCCGAGCGGCACCCCGCCTCCACGGCGCGCACCGCCCGCTCGTCCAGCGCCGCCGCCCACACCGCTCCCGGCTCGATCACCCGCACGCCCATGGTGGCCAGCGGCACGCCGTTGCGCAGAAAGAACTTGCCCGCGCCCTCGCGGACCACCTGCGCCAGCAGCGCCGGGTCGTCCAGCGGCGGCAGCCCCGCGATGCGGCGCGTCTGCGACAGCGAGGGGCCCAGGGCGACCACCACCCGCGGGCGCGGATAGCGGGGCAGCGGCGCGCCGGAGAGCAGCTCGGCCACGGCCGCGGAGAGCGAGTCTCCGGCGGCCAACTCTGCCTCCGTCGCGGCGACGATGCGCCCGCCCTTGAGCGCCACCGCGCGGACGTGGTCCGCGCCCACGGCGATCCCCAGCGAAAACGTCATTCAATCCGGTGAAGAAAACGGGAATTTCACGAACCCGGCGGGCCGGCGCGGCAAACCGGGCCGCGCGATCGCGTCCGCTCGCTCGCCACCAGGCGGACGGCTCCGGGGCGCTCTGCCGGAGCGCGCCCCCTCATTCCGTCCACGTCCTGCGGCGCACCACGGCCGCGCGGTCCCCCGCGCGCGCCAGGCGCACTTCCACCACGCTCACCGCCGGCGGCGTTCCCACGGCGCCGCGGCCGGTCACGATCCAGGCTTCCGGCTCGGTGACCGCCGCCCCCACCAGCTCCGGAAAGCGGCGCATCGCCGCCTCGCGCCCGCTGGGCGACAGGCTGCCGGCGAACGCCGCCAGCTCCGCCACCCGGTCGCCGCGCAGCCGCATCTCCATCAGCCGCGCCGCCGCCTCCGGTCCCAGCCCCGGCAGGGCGGCCAGCACGGCGGGCGCGCCGTGGGTCAGCGGCACGCGGCCGGGCTCGGCGGAAAGCAGCGTGTCGATCCCCGGCAGCGCGTCGAATCCCCGCACGCGCTCCAGCTCGCGCGTGTGGGCGAAGGGGCCGTTGCGCGGAGGCGGCGTGGTACCGCGCCCGCGGGGCGCGGCGCATCGTCCTCGTCGCGCCAGTCCGCCAGCGCGTCCGCCAGCGAGTCCGCGCCGGCGGGCGAGCGGCCCAGCGCCACGAACAGGCGGCGGAGCGTCTCGTCGGGCGCCGCGTTCACGTCCAGCGCGGCCCCCGCGGCGCGCATCTGCAGCGCGCAAGCCATCCCCGCCAGCCCCGGCGACCCGGCGACCACCCCGTCCAGCCGCCCCCACACCGTGGCACCCGGCGGCTCGTGCCTCGCTTCCCACAGCGCGTCGTGGATGGCCGCGCGGGCGCGCTCCACGCACGCCTCCGCCCGCCACGCCGACGCCGCCAGGTCCGCCCGGTTGCGCGCCGCGGCCACCGCCTGGCGCGCCGCCAGGTTCGCTGCAAGCCCCAGCGCGGCCAGGCCCACCAGGATCCACAGCACCGAGACCAGGGCGAACCCTCCGCGTTCGCCGGCGGCACCCGAAACGCGCGGGCGCGCGCCGCGCCCGCTTGCCCGCGGCGTCATCCGCGCTCTCCGATGCGGATGATGGACGTGTCGCCGTCCACCACGATCCCCAGCGCCACCGGCGGCGTGATGCTGGCGCCCCACGAACGCATCCACGCGCCGCCGTCCGAGGCGTCGCGCAGGTACAGAATCTCGCCGCTCGCGATCCGGCGCCGCAGCGGCACCACCTCACCGGTGGAAAGGCCCAGCACCAGCGCTGGCCCGTCGTCCAGCGGAATGAAGCCGACCGACGCCCGGCACCGCTCCAGCCATCCGTCCGGCACCTCGCACCAGCTGTGGAACCGGGCCCCCTCCGGCTGCCCCTCGAAGCGCGCGTCGCCGCCGGGCACGGGCGCCACCTCCAGCCGTCCCGCCACCGCCCGCAGCAGCGCCTCGGCGTTGCCCTCCCGGTCCGCCTGCGCCGCCGCACCCGCGATGCGGTCCGCGTCGTCGGCGATCTGCCCCAGCATGGCGCGCGCGCCCACCAGCACCACCCCGATCACCACCACCGCCACCATCACCTCCACCAGCGTAAAGCCGGCCCGGCGCTGGCGCCGCGGCGGACGAACCGCGCGGGCGCTCACGGCAGCCCGCCGCTCTGCGCCGGCGCTTCCTCCGGCCAGCCGGGCGGCGCCAGCTCCGGCCGCCGCGGTTCGGGGCGAAACAGCGTGGTGCGCAGCACTTCGTGACTCACCGCGCTGTCCGCCAGCACCACCTCGTACAGCGTGGGGGTGGGCCGCTGCACGATCAGTTTCCACCGGCCCTGCGGCCGCTCGCCCAGGCGGCGGTCCAGGTCCTCGCGCGGCCACAGGGCCACGGCGTGAAAGAAGGCACTCGCCTCGCGCATCTCCGCGTCCGCGGCGCGCGCCCGGCGCACCGCGTCCGCGCTCTGGCCCACCAGCGTCACGGCGGCCGTCCCCGCCACGGAAAGGATCACCAGCGCCACGATGGCTTCCAGGAGGATCGCGCCGGCGCGAGGGTGCGGCAGTGCCGTCCCTTCCGCGGCCGACGCGGGACCCGGTCCACCGCGGCGCCCGCTCCCGCCCGGATCAGGGCGCCGCATTCGGCCTCCCCGTCAGCACGTCCAGCCCCAGGGCGCTGTCCGCGCGAACGCTGCCGTCGGGGAGCGCCACCAGCCGGCCCGTGCTGTCGCCCAGCTGCACCGTCAGCGTCACGGGCCGGCGGGTCTCCAGCGCACGCCGCCGGGCGCCGGCGATGGCCGCGGCGCGCTCTGACGCGGGGTCCGTCCGCTCCAGCGACCGCGCCGCCAGCCCCGCCACCCCGGCCATGACGCCCAGGACGGCGAGCACCACCATCAGCTCCACCAGGGTGAAGCCGGTGCGTGCGTGCCGGCGTCCGCGACCGCAACCACTCCCGCCGGGCCGCGGCATCGCGGTGTACATCCGCCGAACCCGCGCCGTCCCCCTGCGCTCGCTCACCGTTCCACCTCTCCCCAGTTTTGAAGGAAGCCGCCACTCACGCACTCACGCACCCCCGCACTCCGTCATCCCGGCCTCACGCTGTACACCGCCTGCAGCAGCGCCGCCGCCACCAGCGCCACCACGCCGCCGAAGACGATGATCATCGCGGGTTCCAGGATGCGCACCAGCGACTTCACGGTCTGCTCGGCGCGGGCGCTTTCGATGCGCGCGGCGTGGAACAGCATGGGGGCCAGGCGGCCGGTTTCCTCGCCGGTGCGGATCAGCCGCACGCTGGTGGGTGTGGCGGCGTCCTTTTCCTCCAGCGACGTGGAGATGGCGCGCCCGGCCACCACCTGCTCGCGCGCGGCCAGGATGCGCCCCGTGAGCGCCGCGTCGCCGGTGGCGCGGGTGGCGTGCGACAGCGCGGGCGAGATGGGGACGCCGCTCTCCAGCAGCGCCCCCAGCGCCGCGCAGAAGCGGGCCACGGCGCCCGCGCGGCGTACCCCGCCCACCAGCGGCAGCGCCAGCAGGAACGCGTGCCAGCGGGCGCGTCCCTCCTCCGTCCCCGTCCACACCTTCCACAGCGCCCCCGCCGCCAGCAGGGTGAACAGCGCGGGGAGAAAGCCCGCGCGCGCCAGCTGCGCCGCCCCGAGCACGGCGCGCGCCGTGGGCGGCAGCGCCTGCCCCAGGTCCGCCAGCACCGCCGCGAAGCGCGGGAGCACGAAGCCGACGAGAAGGACGAGAGAACCCACGCCCGCCGCCGCCAGGATGAGCGGATACGCCAGCGCCGCGCGGACGGCGCGCCGCGTCTCCGCCGCCGACTCGGTGAGGTCCGCCGCGCGCGCCACCGCGGCGGCCAGCCCACTCCCGGCCTCGCCGGCCTGCACCAGCCCCACCACCAGCGGGGGAAAGCCGACGGGGGCGGCGGTGAGCGCCGCGCCCAGGCTGTTCCCCTGCCGCACGGACTCCCGCAGCGCGGGGAGCGCCGGCTTCCAGCCCGCGGGGACCAGGTCCTCCATGGCCGCCAGGGTGCGCGCCACGGGAAGGCCGGACTCCAGCAGCGTCGCCATCACCCGCAGCCCCAGCGCCAGGTCGGCCGTCGACATGCGCGGCCGCCCGGCCTCGCGCCCGCGCTCCAGCCGCACCTCCAGCGGAAACAGCCCCCGCGAGAACAGCAGCTCGCGGGCGGCCTCGGCGCTCTCGGCCCGCACGGTGCCGGTCTCCAGCAGCCCGGTGCGGTGCGCCGCGCGGTAGGTGAACTGCAGCGTTCCCGTGCTCACGTCACTTTGCCAGCGGCTCGCCCCAGGAGGTCAGGTCCGCGTCCTCGCCCTCGCCCCCCTCGCGCCCGTCGCGGCCCAGCGAGTACAGGTCGAACCCCTGCGGGTTGGCGCGCCCCGGCGACAGGTAGACGTACGGATTCCCCCAGGGATCCGCCGGCACCGCCCGGCGCAGGTAGGGCCCGCGCCAGTTGCGGGGCCGGGGTCCCACGGTGGGCTCGATGCGCAGCGCGGCCAGCCCCTGCTCGGTCGTGGGGTACGCGTGGTTGTCCAGCCGGTAGCCGTCCAGCGCCGTGGACAGAATCTCGATCTGCTGCCGGGCGGCGCTGGCGTTCGCGTCGCCCACGTTGCGGAACACCTCGGGCGCCACCACCGCCGCCAGGACGGCGATGATGGCGATGATCACCAGCATCTCGATCAGCGTGAACCCGGCCCGCGCCGCGCGCGCCACCGCGCCGGGCGCGCGGGCGGGCGCGTCGGGCGCCGGGCGCGTGCCTTCCACGATCAGCGTCTCGTACCGCACCACCCGCTCGTCCCCCACCACCTCCTGGTGGCGCTCGATGCCGCGCAGGGCCGGGTGCGGGCTCTCGCCCATCTCGCGCGGCCGGACGTCCGCGAACCCCGCCGCGCGCAGCCGGTCCGCCAGCGTGCCGAAGGAGTAGATGAACTGGTGCCCGGTGTCTGCGTCGGGGCCAAAGGCTCTGAACATGGCGTTGATCACGCGGGTGGGGTCCGGGCCGGGGAGCCCGAGCAGGCGGGAGACGTACTCCACGTAGTGCCGCTGGTCGCCGTCAAGCTCCGGCTGCGCCAGCGCCGCGATGCGCTCCAGGTCCGGCGTCGCGATGCGCACCACGCCCCCCGGGCGCAGCACGCGAAAGCACTCCGCCAGCATCCGCTCCCCCGCCTCCAGCGGGATGTGCTCGATCTGGTGCTCGCTGTAGACGTGGTCGAACGCTCCGTCCGGGAGCGGAAAGGGGCGGGTGGCGTCCAGCAGGTGCACGTGCCCGCGGCGAAACACCTGGACGTCGGTGTTCAGCCAGCCGGGGAGCGGGTTGTGTCCCGTCCCCAGCTGCAGCCCGCGGGGCTGCGCGGTCCGCAGGTAGCGCTGCACGGCGGAGCCGCGCGTGAGCCTCGACACCACGCGCCGCCGCGCCAGCTCCAGGTGAAAGGCCGGCTGCGACCGCGCCATCAGCCACCGCGCCGCCCGCACGTGCACGTCCGTCACCGGCAACGTTCCACCCCTTTCCGCCGTGACGGGCGAACCCCTTCAGTCCTGCACCACACGCAGCACCTCCTCAACCGTGGTCACCCCGTCCCGCACCCGCTGCCAGGCGTCCGCCCGCAGCGTCGTCATCCCCCCGCGCCGTGCCGCCTCGCGCATCTCCGGCCGTGGGGCGCGCCGCACGATCCCGTCGCGGATCGCGTCGTCCACCACCAGCAGCTCGTAGATCCCCGTGCGCCCGCGGTACCCGGTGCCCCGGCACGCCCGGCAGCCGGCGCCGCGAAAGAACATCGGGGGCGGCAGGTCGTCGCCCGCCAGCCTGCGCACGGCGTCGCGGGGGGGCTCGTACACCTCGCGGCACCCGCCGCAGACGCGCCGCACCAGCCGCTGCGCCAGAATGCCGTCCACCGTGGCGGCCGCCAGGTAGTCGGGAATGCCCAGGTCCAGCAGCCGCGGCAGGGCGCCCACGGCGT